>JALRCK010000626.1 GCA_023262305.1 Deltaproteobacteria bacterium | reverse complement strand
CCTCGTTGTGTGGAGCTATAAGGCTCGAGGCGGTTTCATCGAGCTCCTGGTGATCGGGGCGGTCGCTACCCTGTGCTTTGTGCGGTGGCTCAAGAGAGACCCCTCGGGGCTGGGGTACGCGGCTGGTTGTGGATTACTGCTTGGTATTGGCTGGTGGGTAAATAACCAGATCCTCTATTTCATCGCGCCTCTGGGGCTCTTCGGCACGCTTCACCTAATCGGATCGCTTCGCAGTGGTCAACGTGGACTTCGAAGCGCCTGTATTCTATCGGTTGTTTCTGGTGTGAGCTTTCTCGTTGGGAGCTTTCCCTATTGGATGTACAACCTTCGAAACGGCTTTCCCTCGCTCGGGATGTTCGGCTTCGCTCCACTCGATGAGATCGGTCAACACGTCGTCGGGCTGTGGACCACCGCTGTTCCTATCCTTTTAGGGGCAAAGCGATTTTGGGAGGGACCGGCGCTCTTGAGTTGGGGGATCGTAGGGGTATATCTCGTGTATGGCTGTGTGTTAGGAGGGGCTCTCCTCAGCCGTAGGAGGGAGATCGCTCAGTTGGCGCGAGGCCGTCTCGATTCAAATTCACAGATCGAGATATTCTTCGCGATTATGGGTGTGGCATGCGCGGTGTTTTGCGTGAGCACCTTCGGCTGGCTCTCACAAGCGCCGCGCTACCTCCTTCCTCTCTATATCCCCCTCTTTATCCTGTGTGGAGTTTGGATCAAGCTCCTCACCGCGCGCTCGCGTCTCCTGGGAACTCTCTTCCTTACAGGATTAGTCACTTTGAATCTCGCATCGTGTTTTTGGGGTGGTCGAGCAATTCCGGGTGAGCCGGTGGTGTATCGGGGAGAGCGGGTGAATCGTGAACACGCAGCTCTTATAAAGGAGCTCGACGGGCTCGGCATTACCAAGGTCCGAACCAACTACTGGATCGGGTATCGGCTTGCCTTTGAGACCAACGAGCGGGTGACCTTTATTGTGCTGCAAGAGCCTCGTCAGGTTCGAATACCGGAGTATCAGGTCCTACCAGAGGGGACAAGCCAGGATCTCGTTCCACTGCTTCTTGTCCCCAGCGAGCGCAGCATCTTTGTTGGGGCACTCAATCGTCTCGGCTATTCATTTAAGGAGAGCTCTGCTGACGGGTACGTAGTGATCTATGACATCAAGCGACCGGTGATGAACCTGAGAAGAATCGGTCGTGATGCCGTCGCCGAGCTTAAGGCGACAGGTTCGATGCCACCGTCAGCTGCAGTTGATGGTTTAGTTGAGACGCGATGGGCCACTGGTGCACCCCAGAGTGTTGGTCAAAACTTTGAGATTGTCTTTACGGAGCCCCAAGAGGTTTGTGCGTTGCGATATCAACTCGGGTCATGGAGTCAGGATTATCCACGCGGATTGCGCATAGTGGGTGAGGATGTCGTCGGTAATCGGATGATACTCCTCTCGGATGCCGATTACTCTCGCCTCTCCATATTTTTTCGAGGATCCGATTTTGAGTTCTGGTTTCCGGTACAGAGGCTGAGGAAACTAACGCTTGAGCAGGTCGGCAGTCACGGTATCCTTGATTGGTCGGTAGCGGAGTTATCACTCTACTCGGGAAGCGTAGA
>JALRCK010000625.1 GCA_023262305.1 Deltaproteobacteria bacterium | reverse complement strand
GGCGAAGCTGAGTTTTGATAGGAAAGATACCGGGGTTGTTAGGGGGACGCCCCTAACCCGTCATCAAAATCTTGGCGAAGCTGAGTTTTGATAGGAAAGATACCGGGGTTGTTAGGGGGACGCCCCTAACCCGTCATCAAAATCTTGGCGGAGCCAAGTTTTGATAGGAGAGATACTGGAAGCGGGGGTGGGATTTGAACCCACGACCTCCAGGTTATGAGCCTGACGAGCTAACCGGGCTGCTCTACCCCGCACCATGAAAGACAATCGCTATTCGTACCGATTAACGACCGGAGAGGGACTATACACGGACCCAGGGGGTAGTGCAAGCGAACGGAAGTTTTGCCTGATTTTTGGGGGTTTTGCCCATCACCCCTCTCGCTGAACCAGCTAAAGTTTTTACTTTCCACCCACAAAGTGCCACCCTTAACCACATCCATGAGCTCTCCAGTTCACGCTACCGTTTTTGACCCGGAAACCCGCCACTGGCTTAACTTCTCAAGCCCGATCTCCGTCTACTCAGCACGCGAGGTAGGTGATGTGATCGCTACTTTGGTGGAGGTCGAGCGCGCGTGTGCTCAAGGCAATCTCTGGGCGGTCGGTTGGATCAGCTACGAAGCATCTCCGGCTTTTGACCCAGCGCTACGCGTCAGGGAATCAACGGATCTTCCGAAGGTGTGGTTCGCCACATTCACAAGCCCATCAGTTTCGAATGAGCTCCCTCAGACAGCGGAGCCTCCACTCCTATCGTGGACACCCACTGTAACATCGTCTGAGTACGCTCAAGCGATTCAAGAGGTGCGCGAAGCGATTCGCACCGGAAGCACATACCAGGTCAACTACTCCTTTCGTTTAGTAGCGCATGAGGCACCCAATCCTCGCGCGCTCTTCGCTACTATGGTGCGAAACCAGGGCGGTGATTATGGCTTTCTCGTCGAGACTCCCGAGTATTCGATCGCAAGCGCCTCACCTGAGTTGTTCTTCCGCAAACATGGATCCTCTGTCATCAGTCGTCCGATGAAGGGCACAAGCCCTCGGGGGGTAACATCAAAAGAGGATCAGACCCTCTCACACGCGCTCCAATCATCAGCAAAGAATCGCGCTGAGAATATCATGATCGTGGATATGACTCGCAACGATCTGAGCCGTATAGCCCGTCGAGGGAGCGTTTCGGTGTCATCCTCATGTATAGTTGAGAGATACCCGCACATGCTTCAAATGGTAAGCGAGGTACAAGCGCTCTCTGACTCATCCATCGTGGAGATCCTTTGCGCGCTCTTCCCGGCCGCCTCAATTACGGGAGCGCCGAAAGGTGAAACGATGCGGATCATCGCACAACACGAAACAACTCCCCGAAACATTTACACCGGAACTCTCGGTGTCATCGCGCCTAATGATCGAGCGTGGTTCAATGTCGCAATTAGAACCGCCCTGATCGACCACACCCAACACCGAACTGAGTACGGTATCGGGAGTGGCATCGTATGGGACTCAAACACCCAACACGAATACGAGGAGTGCCTCACGAAAGCGACCGCCGTGACGCGGCGTGTCGATCGTGACGCCCTCGACGCGGGGGAGGACCACGCGACCGGATGCCGCC
>JALRCK010000624.1 GCA_023262305.1 Deltaproteobacteria bacterium | reverse complement strand
CGTATACCGAGACACACCTGCTCCGTCCGCTCATGAAGGGTGATGAGATCGGTGAGGGGAAGAGGATAGATAACCTTGAGGTCTGTCGACCAGGACCGCCGCCAATGAAACATTTTGGTAGCCACCGCATCTTCAAAACGCTTCGTGTGCGCTGAATCGACCATAAGAAACGGAATCCTTCGCCAATCCGCAAGCACCGTGAGGTCTCCCAAACTGTCACCATTTGGGAGGGGAGCACGACCCCTATTTTTATCAGATTCAAAATCAGAATGTGCGTTTTTTGGATCGAGAGTCATCTTTATTCGTTGCTAAGACCTAGCGACCCTAGCATGCGTTAGGCGCGTGCCGAAGCGTGAAATATTTTCAACGTCATCCTGATCAGATCTGATCGGTCAGTATCAGAGAAAAAATAGTATTCTCACGAACCGACTGGTGCCTATGCTGAGATTCGGTAACGAAAAACCCCCTGTGGTTGGGTTACTCCAACCACAGGGGGCTCTCGTTTCATTAATCGCGAGGAGGCTAATCAGCCTGCTTGCGGAGGAATGTTGGGATCTCAAACTTCTCCTCGTCCTCGCTCGTGGAGAGAACAGAGAGTTTTTTAAGCTTGATGACCTCTGAAGCACCAGCATTAGCGCCAAGCTGCTTGCGTGCAAAGGCTGGGATGTCCATGCCCTGCGTCTTGAGTGCAGGCTGCTGACCAGAGAGCTGTTGAGCCACAGGAGTTACGGTAACTGTTGTGTCGTCAGCTGCCGCATCGCCACCGAATCCGGTCGCGATAACGGTCACACGAACCTTATCCTCTGTGTTTGGATCGATGACCATTCCCCAGATGATGTTTGCGTCCTCATGTGCCTCTGAGTGGATAAGCTCAGCAGCCTCGTTAACCTCTTGGAGGGTGACGTCAGGAGAAGCTGTAACATTGATAAGAACTCCACGAGCACCGTGGATCGAGATGTCCTCAAGGAGAGGGCTTGAAATGGCCTTCTCAGCAGCCTCAACCGCACGGTTGTCACCACTTGCCTCGCCAGTTCCCATCATCGCCATGCCCATCTCGGACATAACAGCACGAACGTCGGCGAAGTCTACGTTAACAAGTCCTTCGCAGATAATCAGATCGCTGATTCCCTTGACGGCTTGGTAAAGCACGTCATCAGCTTTTCGGAAGGTGTCGAGGAGCGATGTATTGCGTCCTGCGATGGAGAGGAGTCTTTGGTTAGGGATAGTGATAAGGGTATCAGCATGCTTGCGGAGCTCCTCGATTCCTCGATCAGCGTTGCGCATACGGCGCTTTCCTTCAAAGAGGAACGGCTTCGTTACAACTCCGACTGTGAGGCACCCGAGGCTCTTTGCTACCTCAGCAACAACCGCAGCACCATACGTTCCAGTTCCACCGCCCATGCCGGCCGTGATGAAAACCATGTCAGCGCCCTGAAGCGCCTCGCGGATGGACTCAACGCTCTCACGAGCAGCAGCACGACCAACCTCTGGATCGGCACCAGCACCAAGCCCCTTGGTGATATCGTCACCAAGACGGATCTTATTCTTTGGAAGCGATGATGCGAGCGCTTGAGAGTCGGTGTTCGCTGCGAAGAACTCCACACCGGTCAGACC
>JALRCK010000623.1 GCA_023262305.1 Deltaproteobacteria bacterium | reverse complement strand
GCGTTTGGCGATCTGCCAGGGGTTGGGCTTTCGATCGACCCAGCCGAGCCACAGGATGCTGGAGCCCTCCTTGAAGTCGCCGGCTATGGTTGGTTTTTTGAAATATGAAACGCCGGTTTTATCGTCGTTGCGCCGTTTGTTGTCGTGGAGTTCGTAAGAAGCACGTCAACTCGAGACATTCTACGGGCTCTCGGAGTGATTGCACTGCTCCTTACACTATCGAGTCCGATGATGGCATACCTTCCGGGGTGGTTGACCTCACATGAGTTTTCGTACGAACGCCGGACTGGCACGCTCTCATCATCTCTACGAGATCTGGCAACCTATTTTGGAAGCGACTCGCCAGCCTGGCTGTGGGTTTTACCATTGGGCTCGATAGCCACTCTCTTTGCCCTTGGTGTGAGGATAACGAGTGCTACCTCCTTCTTGCTGCTCGTTACGCTCTCGCAGCTGACCGCCCCATATCTTTGGGTTTATGATGCATGTGCGCTGATGCCCCTCTTTTACGCTTTGATAGGCGCAGCCGTGGTGATGAAGGAGCCGCGATGGAGACGGTATGCAGGGATAGTGTTCGCCAGTGTCGCGATATTTCCAATCTACCTTACAATACATCCCGACTTTAGTTTCATGCACATGCACATTGTGAGCTTAGCTGTCGCGGCAGGTCTCTTGCTACCGGGATTACAGCGGTACCTTGCGAAGGGTCGAACGTAGCACGTTGGGGCTCTGGGACCGTAAGGTTCGCTGGGGAGGTGCCGTCCCTCACACGAGCGTATGCTGGGGTTAGTGGGGAAGTATCTTTATCTCACCTGCCCTAGTGGTAGTGCAACATTACGCCTGGGGCCCCAGTTCATTTGTCGCATACTGATGAATGCCTTGAAGGGAGCGGCTCCATTTGATTTCCGCTGGTATTACTAGCGGTCCTCTGACGGCGCACGTCTTTTGGGCAAGCTGGCTATCTTAGCTCGCCTTCAAGCGACCGGTTCGCGCTAAGAGTGCCATGACAACCGGGAGAACGATAAGCGTTAGAGCTGTAGACGAGATGATTCCGCCAATCACCACGGTTGCAAGAGGACGTTGCACCTCACTTCCGGTTCCTTGAGACACCGCCATCGGGATAAATCCGAGTGACGCTACGAGCGCGGTCATAAGAACTGGGCGCAGTCGATTGGCCGCCCCCTCCACAATTGCTGAGAGGGGCGCCTCTCCTTTCGCCAATAACTGCCTCGTAAAGCTCACGAGAACCAATCCGTTTAGTACCGCAACACCGGAGAGCGCAATGAACCCGACGGCGGCCGAGATTGAGAAGGGTATGCCTCGCAGCCACAGAGCTAGAGCGCCGCCCGAGAGAGCAAACGGGATTCCGCTGAAAACAAGGAGCGAGTACATCATCGAACGGAACGTAATCAAGATGAGCCCGCAGACTCCTGCCAGCACAAGGGGAACGATGATAAGGAGTCGTCGCTTGGCACTGAGAAGGTTTTCGTACTGACCGCCCCATCCGAGCCAGTATCCGGGTGGCAGCTTGACTGATGCCGATAGGCGAGACTGAGCCTCTTCAACGAACGACCCGAGGTCCCGGTTACGCACATTAGCTGTTACGACGACCCTTCGT
>JALRCK010000622.1 GCA_023262305.1 Deltaproteobacteria bacterium | reverse complement strand
TCAAACTCAAGTCCCCGTGCATACCCAAGAGCCTTAATGACAGCATCATAGGAGTTTGCGGGAAATTCACCTTGCACACCCTGATGCGCAATAATAGTGGGTTCGGTGCCTCGCTGCATATGTGGTCCCAGACCCTCTCCGGGGGATGTCACAGTGGATTTAGTTTCGCGGTGCGCCATTAAAAAACTCCGTGAGCAGGCGGATTTGTTTGTTATTGTGCAGGGGTTACGCATGCTGTTCAACAATCCGCGCGGATAAAATTGAATTCTAACAGTACCCTGTATGGCACAACCCTACCGGTTCGCATCTGTCGGTTTAGGACACGGTCCGCTAGGGCTTCTGCCGTAACCGGAGGTCATAATCCACGTTATAAACCACCCGCGGACCGGGCTTATACAGCGGGCTAAATAGACTCTGCTGGGGTTGCTGAAGTGGGGTCTTGATACCCATAAGGTCGATCAAAGCGTAGATGAGAGAACTCGTCATGAAGGGTTTTGTAATGTTCGCTTTGATGGCATCCACCGTCTGCGGTCGGGCGCGTTCAAATTCTTGAGATAGCCATACCATGAAGGGAATCTCAAAATGATGTCTGCCTAAGTTATCCCATCCGTGCCCGATGTAAGCGCGACTCTCAAAAACCTCCTCTCCGTGATCAGAAAAATAGACCATGGATGAGATCGAATTGCTGCTCTGAGATGCTGTACGCACTGACTCAAGTATTCGCGATAGAACCCAATCGCCGTAAAGAACTGCATTGTCGTAGGCGTTGATCGTCTTGCGTTGGTAATCATCAAGGTGGCGGCGATCTTTCCTCGGGACAGAGAGGGGATCCGTAAAAATATTAAACCTCTCCGGATATCTCAAGTGATACTGGGAATGGGTTCCCATCAGGTGCACGATGATGAGGATCTTTTGATTTGCCGCTGAATGCAGCGCAATATCAAACGGCTCAAGCACTCGCTCATCAGGAGAGTGCGTATCACACGCAGCAACAGATTCGCCCGTTCGGTTGACGAAGATCGATTCGTCCGCTGTCTTCGCCAGAACACTAATCTGATTGTCCCAGATCCCGATCGGGGGTTGATTCGATATCCAATAGGTGCGAAATCCAGCTTTTCGCGCGACGTCTAAGATACTGTAGACCTGATAAAGCTTTTTTTCTTTATCGGCTCCGGCAAAGGTCAAGGCTGATTTGACCGCCTCAAGTGTGTGGGAGAATGTGCTTATCACATCCGAAAACACAAACATGGAATCCTTCTGGGCAAAGAGCCGAGGAGTCGTTTCCCTGCTGTAGCCATACAGCTGCATGTGATTTCGATTAGTCGATTCTCCAATCACGACCACATGCACCTCTCGAGACGAAGTCGGGGTAGCAGTAGCCTGCAAGTCAACGAGCCCCTCTTTTCTCTTGCGGGCCTCACGGCGATAGGCTCGGATCTCTGATGTGTACTGATCAAATGCGTGCAAAATGCCGTTGAACGGACCAAAAAAATCAGGCCAGGCGCTTTTTATGCTCTCCGTGTGAGACTCTTCACCTGACGGCTCAATGTTGGGCTGCGCCATCCCTCGCAGCCCAACAAAAACAAAGGCAAAGTAGGCTAGAAAAGCAAGTATTGCTCTCT
>JALRCK010000621.1 GCA_023262305.1 Deltaproteobacteria bacterium | reverse complement strand
TATAAGGTGGTTCTACGGTATGACTGCTTTCAGGGTATTCCAACCTGATAGATTGTTGCTCTTAGTGGCGATCCTTCTAGCTCTAACCTCCCGCAACGCATCCGGAGACCCCGGCAAACCAGATGCCTTTTACCAGAAGAACTTCGCTGACGCTCCACAGGTTGGGGGCGAGTCGATGGCACCTCCCGAGAGTGCGCACGTGGCGACTAAAGATAGACCTCAGCGTCAACAATCGAGTCAGGCGGGCAACTCAAGGCAAGATGCAAGGGTTGATTCTCCGCAGGTAGGGAGCAAGGCAGCAGAGATCAGAACGATCATCTCACTCTATGTATCATCACAAACGAAGGGGCACTTTGAAACTGCGGTGCGCAAGGCGTTTCGAGTCGCCGAAACAAACCGAAATATCAAACTGGCTGAGATTTACCATATCGGCGATTATCGAAACGTCTCTCCAAGCATCGAGAACGAGGCGAAGTCGAGAGGGATCGTACTCGTAGGGTTGCGCCAAGTTCCCTCCCTGTGGCAGGTCAAGGACTCACCAGTCTGGATACTCCGCGATGGTAATGGGGAGCATATCGTTGAGGGGCTTATGCAGATTGAGCGGTGTATCTCCTCGCAAGGTGATTACAAGGAGCCTGAACGCTCGATGTTTGAGGCACCAGCAACGCCTACGATAGGAGTGAAGAGCTTCTAGGTATGAAGAGATCGGTGCTGTTCGCCTTTGTTGCACTTTTTGTGATTGTGAACGTCGGTTCGCTCAACGCTCCGTTGCTCGCGCGAGCAGACGACACCATGGAGGATCTTCAAAAGCATGTCGAGAAACTTCGCGCGCAACAACAGAGTGGGGCAAAGGTAGCGCCACAAGGCGCCGTGCAGCCCCCACAAGCTGGCATGGTTGAGGTTCAGAGGGCGCTCCAGCAAGCTCCTGCCACTCCGTCCCAGGAACGAAAAATCGAGGTCACGCGCACACACGTTCGAGCTTCAGATGGAGTGCCCTTTCCAGAGCCGGAAGAGGTCATATTGCCGCCGCCCCCACCGCTTCCGCCACTTCCAACGAGTGAGATGGTTGCATACCCTCCGCAGCCTGAGTACAAGCGACCACCTCGATGTGAGGGGGACCAGAACATCCGCGAGGCGCTTGGCTTTGAGTACGGTCCAAGCGAGGAGGTCCTTGTGAGTGATGTTATCTATCTGCCCGAAGATCTCATGCCCGTTGATACGATAGAGGTGCTCGGTTCAAAGGCGAGCACCCACACCTACGGTCCGAATTCAGGTGACGGCGTAAACATTCGCATGTACTACGACGCTGTACCGTGTGTTCCCTACCGAATTCGGTATACAAACAAAGCGAAGTACGTCGACCGTGGCAACTTCGCGCTCAAGAATTACGATAAGCAGATAAGCGGTAGGGGACAATACCACTCGTGGATGCAGCAGAAGTTGTTTTTAGGGAAATAGATCGTGCGGGCTCCGGCATCAAATGAATCGGCATGGAGGGGCGGGCTATGACCGCCCGTGATATTAACCGACCTCGATAAAGATCCTTCACCAAGGTGGTCGATCTATACGGGCATGGAGGGGCGGGCTATGACCGCCCGTGATATTAACCAACCTCGATAAAGAT
>JALRCK010000620.1 GCA_023262305.1 Deltaproteobacteria bacterium | reverse complement strand
ACTATGTTCGCTTCAATCCGTAAGCCGCGCTCGCTTCGAGTCCTCGTTGTTGACGATAACGTCGCCGCCGCGCAGACCATGGCGATGCTTCTTAGCATGAACGGCTACGACGTCGTCGTAGCCGAGGATGGGGCGAGCGCCCTCGAAAAGTACACGGCGCTCAGACCGGATGTGGTGCTCCTCGATGTCGGTCTTCCTGATATGAGTGGTCACGAGGTCGCTCGGCGTATCCGAGAGATTCCTACCCAAGAGACCCCAGTTATCGTGGCTGTGACCGGATGGGAGAGGGAGGATATGCACCCAACCAAGAGCGGTGGAGTGTGCGACGAGTTCGATTTCTTTCTCACCAAGCCCGTGAACTACGATGACCTCGACAAGCTGCTCCGAGATGGGGGTGGACAGGTGACGCAACCTGCAAATATTCCCTAGGGGTGCTATGCGCCCTATTTCTTCTTCGAATACGACAACTCCTTCGCCGGACTCTCCTCAACGCTGAACCGTCGCTTGTCGTACCATTCAACCATCTGAATGCTTGAGTGACGGGAGAACTCTTGGACCTCTCGGTGGGGGATTCCGTCAGCGAGGAGCTTTGTGATCGCGGTGGCGCGGGCGGAGTGGGGGGTGGCGAACGCTCCGGCGCCTGCTGCCATGCAGTACTGCTTGAAGAGGAGGTAGAGCCCTGTGTCGGACATGGGGCGTGTGGTGATCGTTTGTCCACCTTTACCGGTAAAGCCAACGAAGAGGTAGTCGCCGTCCATGGCGCCTTGGTGCTTTCGCTCTTGGACTAGTGCCCAGATGTAATCAGCGGCCCAGCGAGGGAGCGCTTGTTCGGCGTCACGCTTGGCTTTGGTGTGTCGGAGGTAGAGGTATGTTGTGCCAGATGATGTGCGCTTGATGTCGCCGATTCGTAGTCCAACGACCTCGCTTCGTCGTAAGCCGCCGCCGAAGAGTGTGGCGAGTAGGGCGCGATCTCTGCGACCTTTCTCTGTCTCAGCGTTTGGCATCGAGACTATCTCCATCACGAGATCAAAATCGATCATTTGAGTAGGGCGCTTTCGTCCGGCGTCTTTGGGAGGAGGGGGCACCCTATCGGCTTCGAATGGATTTTCGCCGATCCCTAAGTTGCTTGAAACGAGCATCCTGTAGATGCGTCTGAGTGCCGCGAACTTCTTGTGAATCGTAGCGTTCGATTGGGTCGCATCGAGACCGTCCTTTTTTGTGCCGCGACCTGAGGATCGTTCTGTAGTGACTGCGCGTTCGGATGAGACTCGACCAGCCATACGCGCCATTCGTGGCTTCTCGCCCGGTTTGTTCTCGAGAAATTTTCGGTATGCGATTGCGTGTAGATCGGTTGCAGAGAGGATTGCATTCGCGGCATCGGATGTTCCGGGTTCAGTGCGTAAGAATCGACACCACTCAGCGAGGATTCCAGAGTACGTCACGCGTGTCGCGGGAGATTTGAGCGAGAGGAACGCGGAGACACGTAGCCACACCTTGTCGGCGTTCGAATTTTTTCCGCGTATCACGAGTGATGACATATGATCATTGTAAGGGCTTTAGTTGTGGGTGAATAGTGCCGTTTTTATTGATTGAGAGAGGGGGTCGGATGGTGAGAGGAGGGGAAG
>JALRCK010000061.1 GCA_023262305.1 Deltaproteobacteria bacterium | reverse complement strand
TCGATGCGGTAGTTGCATCCGTTGATGACAAACCGATCACCTTAAGCGACCTCAACACGCGACTCTCGCCGCGAAAACTCTCGATGACCGATGCAGCCAAGGACCCAGAGGCTACGAGGGTACTCGACCAGATCATCACCGAGAAGTTAATGGAGGAGGAGGCCAAGGCTAAACGTCTCAATGTGAGTGATGACGACGTTGACGATTACATCCGAGAGGTAGCCCAAAGAAACGGTCTCTCCATGGCGGACTTCGAGGCTGCACTCGCCCGTGAAGGAACCTCCATGAGGACATACAAGAGGCAGGTGAAGATGGACATCATTAAAGCCAAGCTCACCTCCTCAATCATGCGTGGCGGCGTGAGCGTCACAGACAGCGAGATCGACGACTACATAGAGAAGCATCCCGAGTTGAAACGCGCAGGCAAGAACATCAAGCTGCGTCACATCGTGATCCTAAAACAGGGGCGCTCGCAGGAGGAGGTACGGGCAAAGCTGGCCCAGGCGCAAGCTGCCCTCGAGAAGGGGGAGAACTTCGTCGAGGTAGCGCAGAAGTTCTCAGACACAGGGAGCTCCCCTGATGGATCTCTTATCGGCATCATCCCCCTCGCCGATATGAGCCCCACCATAGCGGAGGTCGTCTCGCCCCTTCGAGCGGGTCAGTTTAGCACCCCCCTTGAAACCCCAAACGACCTTCAAATATTTTTCGTCGAGGAGCGCCTCGGGGAGCCCGGCCAAGAGGATCAAGAGGTCGACTCAGACACACTCAAAGAAGAGGTCCGACAGCTCCTCCAAAAAGAAAAGACCAGAGAGCGCCTGGCGGCTTATTTCAGGGACGATCTCTACAAAAATCACGTTGTCGACAAGAGGCTTTAAATATTGCCGTGGGGATAGTATAAGGGGCGCACTATGAAGATTAATCCAGTTATCTTTCGCGAGTACGACATCCGAGGAACCGTTGATACCGAACTCACCCCTGAGTTCGCTCGAGTGCTAGGACGCGCGTACGCAATACTAGCCATCGAAAATAACCTCAATCGAATCGGCATCGGTCACGATTGTCGTTTGAGCTCGCCCGGCTACGCTCAAGCGCTCGCCGAGGGTATGGCTGACGAAGGAATTGATGTGGTGATGTCAGGCATGGGTCCCACCCCACAGCTCTACTTCTCTGTGTTTTCACAAGACCTTGGGGGAGGCATCCAGGTTACAGGAAGCCACAACCCCCCCGATATGAACGGGTTCAAGATACTCCTTGGCAAGAAGACCCTCTCGGGGGCTCAGATCCAAGATCTCAAAACTCGGTGTGAAAAGGTTCTCACCAAGCAACCCGCCGCCAAGCGTGGCACGATCTCAACGGTCGATATCCGCCCGTCGTACATCAAGTACCTTATTGAAAACTCCAAACCACACATGGGTCCACGCAAGCTCAAGGTTGTGGTGGATGCAGGAAATGGTGTCGGTGGCATGATTGGTCCAGAGGTTCTCCGTGGGCTCGGTGTCGAGGTAATCGAACTTTTCTGCGATCCTGATGGTCGATTCCCCAACCACCATCCAGATCCAACGGTACTCAAAAACATCCAGGACCTGATCGCTGCCGTCAAACAACACAAAGCAGACTTCGGAATCGGCTGGGATGGCGATGCTGATAGAATCGGCGTTGTAGATGAAAAAGGCGACGTCGTATTCGGAGACATGCTTCTCCTCATTTACGGGCGCTCCATTCTTAAGGAAAAGCCAGGCGCAACTATCATCGGCGACGTAAAGTGCTCGAACACCCTTTTTGCAGACCTTAGCGCAAAAGGTGCGAACGCGATCATGTGGAAGACCGGTCACTCACTCATCAAGGGGAAGCTCCTTGAAACACACGGCGACCTCGCCGGTGAAATGAGCGGGCACATATTCTTCAAACACCGCTTCTTCGGCTTTGATGATGCTCTCTATGCCTCAGACCGATTGGTCGAGATCATGAGCAAGCACTCAGGCTCGATGTCGTCGCTGCTGCAGGACCTCACTCCCATGGTTTCGACGCCGGAGCTTCGAGTCGACTGCCCTGAGGACATTAAGTTCAAGATCGCCCAAGAGGCTCAATCCGCCTTCAAGGACTACAAGGTCGACACCATCGATGGCGTTCGCGTTACCTTTGACCACGGATGGGGCTTAGTACGCGCTTCGAACACACAACCTGTGTTGGTGATGCGTTTTGAGGCGACAACCCCTGCCCTCCTTGAGCAGTACAAGACAACCGTGATCGAGAGAATCGAGACGATCAAGGCGAGGCTCTCCAAGGCGGCCTAACGGTCCCTCACGAGGCTCGCCATGCTGCTATCTCCCGCCACCGTTCTGGCAAGTGCTACCGGAGCACCGGTTGATACGGGTCGTGAGGGCGTTACAACTCCGATCGATATCCCATCCAGCGGGTTCCATGAAAGAGTCGCATCTCCGGACGGAGAGACATCACTTGAGTGGATCCGCTGCGTCGTCGCCCCCTCACGACAACGAGACGCTTTCATCCGCGCAATCGAAGAGGGAACGATCCCCCACATTATTCCCCCATCAACTGAGCACACGCGCAGCGTCCGAACCCACTACATCTCACTCGATGAGCTACAATCTCGTACTACCTCACTCGCCGAGTTTTTTGGCTTCACGGAGAGACTGGTGGAACTCGGTCGCAAAAGTCGCCATGCTCAGTGCCGCGGGTGCGGGGCACACATCTCCGTTTTCTCCTCGGCTGGAGAGATCCTTGAGCAGATCGCGCGCGAGTGGCAGGGACGAGCCATCCGTGTCGAGCTTCGTGGCCCCACTCAGGCGCTCTCATCGTGGGCGCACGATCGCGGATTCTCCACGCTCACGTCCTCTGATGGTATCCCAACAGTTTTGCTTGACGCATTCACCTGCGACGACACTCGGTGTCGCCAGATACAATCGGTACTCGCCACGACCCGGCGCCTGGAGGGCGCATGGATCGAAGTTCGCGATTCGGCAGATCGCAAAGGGTACTCGTGGCATGGCAGGTGTGCATCCTGCGAAACACAAGGCACCGTCTTCAGGTCATCTCTTACTCGCGAAGCGCTTGAGCGCGGAGATCCATCTCACGCCCCGTTCGAGATGTCGCGTATGGTCGGGGGCATTACCCTCTCGGACCTCGTTGCTCTTCCCATCAAAGAAACAGTTAGTCTCGCAGAGGTGCACGACCTTTGGTCTGCCACTCAGCGCGCCGCTCTCACCACACTGGACATCGGCTCGTTGCGCCTTATGGACCGGTGCTCATCAATCGCCCCCTATGCCCTTGCGCAACTTCCAGCGGTTTTACACGCTGGCGAAGAGGGAGATTCAGGAGACCTATTCGTCATCGATACTCCACCTGGACTTCTGCATACTGAAGAGGAACTCACCGTTCGGAGTATTGGGCATCTTGTAGCACAACGTGCGCCAATGGTGTGGTTACGCTGCCCACAGACCGAGCATCCCAATCTTGATACCCCAGTTTCCACCACGCGCCTGCTTGGCACGCTCTCTCATCTTGATTCGACGACTCCGAATGTGGACATACGGTGCGGCGAATGGCGCACCATTCATGCTTCTGGTCGTGTTGCCAACAAGCGCTCCGCAATCGCTGTTTGCAATGCCTTCGAGGGTGTCGAGGACCCCACCTTTTCATTCTCACCGACCTCACCCTTCTCGCTTCATTTCATCCCGCTCTTCTCAGTCGAGTCGAACCTCTCTCGCCTCGTTGCGCATGAGATCGGTGCAATCGAACCGCTGGCAAAGCTCTTTGCCTCCTCCCAACAAGCAAAGATGTTGGGTCTCTCCCCTCGCGAGCTCGTCATCGGTCAGGTTCGACACTCCGCTACGGTCTGCGGAGTGTGCAAGGGGAGCGGGCTCGTTCTTGCGGAGGCGGGTGAGTTGCTCTCTGGCGCCTCGCTGTGTCCCTCGTGTTGGGGATCGCGATTCTCGGCTCCTGCCCGGGATGTTACGTTTAAAGGCAAGGCGCTCTGGCAGCTGTTGAACTCAACCATTCACGAAGCAACACCAGTGCTCAAAGCTCTCCCAAAGATGAGCCATGTCTTGGAGCTGCTCAGATTGTTCGACCTCTCACACATCCCTCTCGGCATTCCAACATCCCTACTTCCTCGCACAACGCGACGACTCCTCTCAGCTGTACGAGCTACCCTAACAGCAACAACGAATCGTCCATCTCTCATCGTTATCGAAGAGCCATTTGTTGGTCTCTCAGCAACCCAGCTCTCCCGGCTGACTCAAATTGCAGTGCACTCCCACATCGCCAACAAGGTCGCGTGGGTGGGGGTTTAAGAGCCTTTGAGCAGGTCAAAACCTTGCGCAGCCTGCAAATAAGACAGTAGTATCAGCATGTTATGAGCACCACCCATAAGGCACGAACGAACTGATTCGAACCATAACAGTATCAAGAGGGGCGAGCCCTCGCGGGGTACGACTGAAATTCATGCTGAGTGTGAGCCAAATGAAAACTTTATACCGCTCAAAAGCTGGTCAGGAGGGAGAGGCTGAGGTGTTGCTCTTCCTAACCGTCTTAGTTGTGTGCTCCTTGATTTCAGGGGCGTTGTGGCTCTTTGGATGGGTCAAGGAATCAAAGGACTCAAAGGTAGACCGGCGGCTTGCCGCTTACGTTGCGCGACAAACGCCAGCACCCTTCGTCCCTCCCCTTGATCCGGGAGAGTTCTATGTTTCATGCCAGAAGCCTCTGTGGGCAGCGCTCAGCAGCGATGCGCCGTGCGGCATCCTACCGGAGTCTTTCCGCGAACGAGAGATTACACCGTAGCGAATCACCCACCTTTCTTGGGATCATCAACGCCCGCGGTGTCCTCTGCTGGGTTCGCGATAGCACCTAGAATGCTGTGAGACACAATGTCTTGATTAACGAGTGACCGGGCACTCTCGTCTAAGAGCACCATCACGAGCGGAAGACATCCGGCGTCTACAACCGCAACCGGTGCGCTCGTTTCGCAGTAATTTTTTATGAGCCACTGGAAATCTGGATCCTGGATTTCGTGGGGAAATATACCTCTAGCCATAGTATTACTCCTCCTTGAGTAATAAGTTAGCGCCGCAACAACTTTCATCCTTGAAGAACTTCCGTCGCTACAACACAGCCCTACAACTTCCCTCGAATCAGACTTGAACTACGCGCCTGATAATTGGCACTACCGACAGCAGGAAACGAAAAGCTACCAACCTAAAGCACTGCGCAAAAACCTCGTGGGGGCGAATCTGAATCTCTCGCCTGTAGAGAATCAGTCGGATCTCTGGGGTACAAACTTAAGCTCCTTCTTTGTCCCCTTTCCCCCTCCCGACAAGTCTTTTAAGATATTGATTTACCTATGTTTTTAAAGCTCTAGTCTTTTGAACCTGTGCGACCGGCTCTCCAAAAACCCAAAGAAAAAACCCCATTTTCTCAACAAACTAGGTTTGAACACGATCCTTTACCCCCAATCCCCTTGAGAAATCCGCATAGCCAACCTACACTGACCGACGTAGCGACTCGCGCTCAACCTGCTGATTTTACTGTTTCATATCCTCCTTCCGGGGGGAGTGAAGTATCGATGCGACCAGAGTGAAAGCACGCGAAGCCTCTGTTGATCCCCCGAGCGTGGTGGGGCTCACACCGGAAGCGGTAGAGGCGTTACAAAGTTTTTAGTCCAAACTCGCTCTACTGCGCGAGGATGTGTTGTCTAAGTTCCTATCGATGTCTCAATCCGAGTCCCCACCTTCTGTGTCACCCGAGGACATCGCTGCGACGATATACGGTCCCGATTACCACCCGATCAGAAAAAATCAGATCGACGATGACGCGCGAAAGATCGTCTACCGACTGCAGCGAGCCGGATACAAAGCATACGTCGTTGGTGGCGGAGTGCGAGATCTCGTTCTTGGAAAGCAGCCCAAAGATTTTGATATTTCCACGAGCGCCACACCACGCGAGATAAAATCCCTCTTCAGAAACTGCCGCATCATCGGCCGACGCTTCAAGCTCGCACACCTCTACTTCGCTCACGGCAAGAACATCGAAGTATCCACGTTTCGCGACACCATTGAGGTCCCGGAACAACCTGAAGGTGAAACCGCCGGTGCTCCAGTAGTGAGCGACAACATTTACGGAACCGAGGTAACAGACGCTTTCCGGCGAGACCTCACAATCAACGGACTCTTCCTCGACGTCTCCACCATGGAGATCCTGGATTACGTCGGTGGCATGCAAGACCTTCGTGATGGCATAGTACGAGTTATTGGTGAGCCAGCTGTGCGCTTCCAAGAGGATCCCGTGCGAATGCTTCGAGTGGTTCGGCACTCGGCCCGAAACGGTTTCCGCATCAACACCGCGTGCTGGGACGCGATCCTCGCCAACGCTGGACTGATCTTGCAAAGCTCTCAAGTGCGGGTCTTTGATGAACTCAAAAAAGACTTCACGTCAGGGCACTTCCTGACAATATTGCACCTGCTGAGCGAAACGGGTCTACTTGAGTACATCCTTCCAGAGCTGCTGGAGAACGATGGTCGGCTCTTGAGCGCAGAGAGCGATTTTAGCCAATGCCTTGAACGAATCGATGATTTCGTTTCAGAAGATCGGGCACCGTCGACGACTGTCATTTTGACCATTATCGCGATGTTTATCGCCGGGGATTCTGTATGGCTTGAGGATCTGGCGGAGCGCCTCCCGGAGGCTCCGGATCTCTCGGAGAAGCTGGCTTCGTGCTTCACCCGACTCGTTGTACCAAGGAAAGAGCGAGAAAAGATCCAACTGCTCCTGAACCTGTGGTCAAAGATACGCTCAATTGCGCCCAAAGCGCTCAAGCCCAACTCATTTAAACGCACCTCTCTTCTGCCAGATCTGATATCGCTCCTTGAGGTCACATGCCTCTCCAAGGATGATGCTCAGAGGATCCACCTCTTGCGCCCCCTACTCCATGAAGCAGAAGATGACCTTGGACACGATTCGCACCACAGGGGTGGACGGAACCGACCTCATAAACACCATCGCTAAACGCGAGAGCGCCACATGACGAATACCCTTCAAACCAACGATGTGACCAAACAGTACGGCGGAAGAAAGGTCGTGCATGGAGTGTCAATCTCCGTGCGAGCCGGCGAGATCGTTGGGCTCCTTGGACCTAATGGTGCTGGCAAGACCACTACCTTCTACATGTGTGTTGGCGTGGTCGCTCCTGACACGGGAAGCGTGACCTTAAATGGGTCGGACATAACTAAGCAACCGATGTACGCACGCGCGCACCTTGGAATCGGATATCTACCTCAAGAGGCATCTGTGTTTCGCAAGCTCACCGTAAGGGAGAACGTCCTGGCGATCCTTGAGACTATGGATTTTCCATCTTCAGCGGCGAGAGAGCATCGTCTCAAGGAGCTCCTTGAGGAGCTGGGTCTCTACAACCTCAGAGAGAGTCTCGCGAGCGCACTCTCCGGAGGAGAGCGTCGACGCGTTGAGATCGCTCGATGCTTGGCTCGAAATCCCCACTTCATCCTCCTCGACGAGCCGTTCGCGGGGATCGACCCGTTGGCGATCAAAGATATTCAGGAATTGATATCATCTCTCCAAGGTAAGGGGATCGGGGTTCTCATCACCGACCACAATGTGCGAGAGACCCTGGGAATCTGCTCTCGGGCGTATATCCTTGTGGATGGGAAGGTACTTGAGGAGGGTAGTCCCTCCGCCATCGCCACCTCTGAGAAGGCGAAACGCTACTACCTCGGCGGTGATTTCCGTCTGTAGACCGAACATTCCTCCTGGCAAAACAACTCAGGGAAACCGCTAACATACTGAAGAATCCCACTTTTTAGCTCTCACTCCTCATGTTGCGGGGCGATGTGCCCGATTTTTGCATGCGGGGATCACTTTTCTGCAGCCGATCCCCCCTACTTTGGTCATCTATTTAACCAGGGACTGCATTAGAATGATGTCCCACTGAGGTAAACGCCACGTTATGGGTTTAGAGACAAAGCTCGTCCAAAAAATGGGTCAATCGTTGTTGATGACCCCTCAGCTCCAGCAGGCGATTAAGCTCCTTCAGCTCGGGCGCCTGGAGTACAAGGAAGCCATTGAGCGCGAGCTCCTTGAAAATCCGGCGTTGGAGGAGGTTCGGGATGAAGCTCAGGCGAGTGGACTCCCCCTCCCAGAACAGCAACCCAACGAGCCAACCATTCTCGCCAATCCAAACACCAGCGGGACCTCCGACGAGTCCCTCGGCAACAGCCAAGCCGTCGAGCCGAAAGCCGATTGGGATGACTTCTCAGACTCATTCACCGACTACGGTGGCTCAGCATCAGCCAAGGGTCAGGGGGACTATGAGGACCGTCCGTATCAAGAGGTGGCGTCCCCAACCGCTGAGAGCCTAGAACAGCACCTTCTCGATCAGGTCAGACTGCACGATTTCTCAGAGCAGGACCGCTTCATCGCACAACATATCACCGGAAATCTTGATCGAGATGGATACCTTGAGTGCTCGTACGAAGAGATCGCTCTAGCAACATCATGCGATGTAGAAGATGTGGCGATGGTGGCTGATGCCCTGCGATTTTTTGAACCCGTTGGTAGCTGCACTCGGTCACTTCAAGAATGCCTCCTGACTCAACTCGAATTTCGTGGACTCGGTGACAGCCTGGAATCCCGGATAATCAAAAACCATACAGATAAGCTCGAGAAGCGAAAGTACGATCAGATCGCTAAAGCGGAAAAGGTCTGCCTCGACGATATCGCTCGCGCTATCAGAACGATCCGAACCCTCGATCCGAAGCCTGGGCGCGTGTACTCAGATGAGACGACCCGTTACGTTGTCCCAGACGTATACGTCCAAAAGGTCGGGACTGATTGGGTTATCACGCTCAATGAAGAGGGCATTCCCCGCCTACGAATCAGCCCCTACTATTCCGAGCTCTTGCGAGAGCCCGATTCTACGAACAAGCCCTACCTCACAGAACGACTGAGGGCAGCATCCTGGCTCATCAAGAGCATTCAGCAACGCCAGCAAACGATCTATCGAGTCACTGAGAGCATCATGAAGTTCCAACGTGCATTCTTGGAGCAAGGTATCGACAAGCTCAAACCGCTTGTCCTCAAGGACGTTGCTGAGGACATCGATATGCACGAGTCCACCGTAAGTCGCGTGACGACTGACAAGTATGTGCATACTCCGCAAGGGATCTTCGAGCTTAAGTTCTTCTTCACATCCGGCATCAAGACAACGAACGGCGACATCTCCTCCTCTTCTGTGAAGGAGAGGATTAAGACGATTATCGCGGCGGAATCGGGCTCAAATCCGATCAGCGACCAACAGATCGTTGAGACGCTCAAGGCCGAAAACATCGATATTGCCCGGCGGACCGTGGCGAAGTATCGAGAGAGCCTCGGTATTGCATCATCCTCGCAGCGCAAGAAAATTCTCTAGAAGCCACCTCCATGATTGGTTCTGGAGGGGCGGGCTATGACCGCCCGTACGGCAGAACAACCTCGTTGAAGATCCATATCTCACCAAGAGGGGCGATCCCTACGGGCGGTCGTAGCCCGCCCCTCCATACCAACAACATCAAACATCCTCGATGA
>JALRCK010000619.1 GCA_023262305.1 Deltaproteobacteria bacterium | reverse complement strand
GAGAGATGCGTTTTGGGGACCTACAGCCTCGCTTCGCAGTCGAGCGCTGAACATTTGGCCGGCCGCGAAGATAACTCGGGGTTCTCCTGCCTTGGAGCCATCTGGACCATCCCGCATGGGAACCGCGACATCGATTCGAGCGATTCCACCTCCTGAGGCTCGGGGGAAGCAGAAGCGGAGACCAACACCCACGTCACCGTAAAGATCCGTTGTGAGGATATCTCCAAGGGCTGAATTCGTTGCGCCACCCACATCGACGAACACCGCAGTTCCCACGCTGACGAGTTGCAGGACGTCGTCTGCAAAGTGGGATCGCCCCTCAAGGTTCAGGACCATCCGTTTGTCACCCTCGAACGTGTTGGTTTCATATCCCCGAAGCCCGTTATCTGCTCCAAGGAGGAGCTGCCTATCTTTGTCGAGCTTCTCACCGAAATCCAGGTAGAACTGACTGGCGAAGGTGTGTCGACCGAAAAACCTCTCTCCCATGTAGAGGTCACCCATTACGGAGTACGCCTTCCATTCGGTGCGGAGGAGGGTGTTTTCAACAACGGCATTGGTGTGATCGTACCGAGATGCACCGCCGAACTCTCCCCGCAGGAACGATGAATTTGAGGTCTTCCAACCCATGCTGCGGTTCGCTGTGGCGATAACGTTGTTGTCAAGCGACCCGAGGTAACGAGGTGCAATCTGAGCGTTGATGAGAGATTCATCTCCGAGATTGTAGTCCTCTACCCGGTCAAACCGGTCGATGTAGTTCATCGAGATGTATTCGGGATGGATCGTCTGATACTGAAACACGGGACCGCTGAATCGTCTGTCGGTGGCGAGGTCAGCCGGGTCGTTGCTTACCTCAGAGGGGTCGAGGTCGAGATCTTCATAGTCCTGGATGGTGGCCTGGTGGAAAACTGCGTCGCTGTAATCGTATCCCACTGAATATCGTTGAGAGAGCACCCACTGACCTTTGTAGATACCAGTATACGGGTCATCTTCAGATGCCGGGGCTGCACTTGGTCCTGCAAAGGTGTAGAGCGCACCGAAGTTGTTGATGTGTTGACGAAAGATGTAGGTCTCGGTTCCAGCATCCCACAGTCTGCCTACAGTATCTGCCGTTGAGCCGTCGAATGACCATGCATCCCGCTGCATCAAACTGCGGAAAGGGAGTCCGTAGGCGAAGTTGGCGATCGTACCATCCGAGCGATCGGCGCCGCCGAGCAGGAAGAAGTGCCTGCTCCCTAAAAATTGAGGATCGCTTACCACGGCACCGAAGCTATTGCGTGAAGCGTTCTGCTCGTATTTTGTCTCTACCCTGGTAGCTTGTCCGAGAAAGTTTCCTTCGGATATTCCGATGCCGCGATTGCGCTGACCGGTACCTGAGGAGTAGCTCACATAGGGTACAAGGGTCCAGGAGTCCCGCGCTTCAACGACGACGTCCACTGCATCTCCGTCAAAGGTTGGGGTAATCTTTATTTGGCGCAGGAACCTCTGAAGACGGAGGTTTCGGGCCGTCTGCTTGATGAGGTAGGGGTCAAACGTGTCTCCCTCTCTGAAGAGGAGCTCGGTCCGGATGACGTTTTCCGCCGTGGCGATCTTAAGTTTATTGACCGCATCGTAGGCCCAACTTGTGTCCTCG
>JALRCK010000618.1 GCA_023262305.1 Deltaproteobacteria bacterium | reverse complement strand
GCGATTCTTCTCGCAGATAGATAAAGAGGGAGGATTCATCACCCGCACCATGGTGTGTGCTCCGTTGTCTGTTCGTGAACGTTCTCCGTTAGGCGCTGTTCAGGTACTCAACAAGACAACTGGTCTCTTCGAGCCGGAAGACCTCGAGTTCGTCGTTCAATTTGCTAATCAGGTGGCCCTCGCCATCGAAAACGCACAACTATATGAGGCCGTCACCTTACGTTCCCATCAACTGGAGATGGTGAACAGCAAGAAGAATGAGATCATGGATGTTCTAGCCTCTCAATTACGCGAGCCGGTTCGCTCAATCGGAACCTCTGCTGAGCTGCTCGGTTCGGGAGCCTTGAATGATGGACTCATGGTTGAACAAACATGCCTCAACCTGACCACGAATGTGCAACGGATTTCCAAGCTCATCGCTGATTTCCGCAATCTCTCCTTTGCGACAACCACCAAGCTCTCGATTGAGACATCTCGGTGCCAGGTGGAGGCTCTCCTCTCGAGCGTCCACGCGAGTTTTGATCCAATCCTACGCGAACGAGACCTCTCCTTGCACATAGAGTGCTCTAGCACAGTCGGATGCTGTGAGGGCGACGCGAATCTTCTCCACACGGCCCTATCCAACTTGATGGCGAACGCCATCAGGAACACGCCTGATGGGGGCTCTATCACCCTTCGAGCGCTTCGCTCTGAAACGTTGATATCGATCGAACTCATCGATAGTGGAAAGGGAATGTCCACAAATGAAATCGTGCACGCGTTTGATCGTTTTGAGCAGGCGTCCCCAGTAAACCCCTCCGTAAAGCCCTACTCCTTTAAGTCACAAGGTCTTGGGCTCGGACTACCAGCCACCCGCACCATCCTGCACAGCCATGGAACTGCCCTTGAGATCCGTAGCTCCGAGGGTAAAGGTGCTACTTTCTCTTTCTCGTTGCCGGCGTGTTAAACGATACGATCACAGCCAAAAAATCGGCGAACGTTCGTCGCTCGCCTTAGTGCGATTTGCACCACTTGTCAAAATCGGGGAATCCTCGCTGCTCAAGCAAGCGTTGTTCAACACCATGCTCGACGGCCTCTTCAAATCGCTGAGGCGATATATGCGCTTTCAATTTCGACAGGGCTGTTTCAACCTCAGCTCTCAGCCCTGTAACCTCTTCATGAGCTACCTGTGTCCTTAATTTGTCCAGGGCTGCCTTACGCTCAATCAGGTAACTTACCTCCGCGTCCACGCTGGAATCCTTACCTTTGGGTGCGGCTTTCACAGTATCGGTGTTGCGCGCCTCAAGTTTAAGGTCACCTTGAGCCCGTGGTCCTACACCAGCTTTATCACTCGGCAGAACAAAATCAAACGGCTTCTCTACCGCTCGATAGAGGAAGCCCTGCGGATTGCGACTGACCAGATGACTCCCCGTAGTGACCAGTTTATCGAAGTGCGACACAATCGCATCTATTCGCTCAAGGACTTGAATCCCCCTGCCCTCGACTAATTTACGCGCTTGTTTTTCGGCTATGCCCCGCTGTATCAAGGCCTGCGTGAGCGACTCTGAGGTATCGCCACCAGAGCCCTCGGTAGTGACACCTTGAGGAGCCCCCCCGGCCGATACAGCGGCTCCATGTCGAGATTGCCCCCC
>JALRCK010000617.1 GCA_023262305.1 Deltaproteobacteria bacterium | reverse complement strand
CATTTCTTCAACGTGGGAAGGATCAAGTCTCCCTCAGGAAGCGTTCCCGGAATCCTGTAGATCTCTATAAGGTCGATACCAACACCATCCTTATTGAGCTTCAACATATTTGCGGGGACCTCAACCTTAAGAACGGTCTTCCCCTCCCCTACTCCGAGCTCATCTTCAGCGAGCATGAGACCAACGCTCTGCACACCCTTCCGATCAGCAACGCCGATCTGTCGTGAACCGAGAGCCACACCAGGCGCCGCGTGAGCAACTATCCATCCAGGACGAACCTCGGAGGCATTCTTCTTTTGAGAAACAACCTGCACCGGACCCTCAACGGTGAGCAGCGTTACCACCAACCACTCACTCTCCGACGGATGCGTTTCGATCGTCTCCACTCGAGCAGTCTTTATCCCCTTAATCTCGCACCGAGAATAAGTCCCGACATCGAGTTGGAGGGTCGAGTTAACATACGCTTCCCCGAGGAATTCCAAGCGGTTAGAAGACGGCATCTTCCTCTCAGGATGGTTACGAAGGTACCAGATACACTTCGCCACATGCGTCCCCTCGTCTCCCAGATAGTTTGCACGAACTGTGTCGAACCCAGCGAACTCAAAGAGCCGCGCGATCGAATCTCCGAGCGCGGCGTTGCGAATATGACCAACATGAAATGATTTATGAGTGTTGACGTTTCCGTACTCAACCATCACGCGCTCGCCTGTGGATGAGCGATTCTTTAGAAACTCTCCTGAAACGATTGCAGGCACCAACGCAGCGGCAAGCGACGCTTTGTTGAGAATGAAATTAATGTAGGGTCCGATCGCTACAACTTTTTGTATCTCTTTCTCGCTCTCAAGGACCGATCCAAGTTTCGTGACGAGCTCCGCTGCGATAGCCGGTGGAGCCTTCTTGAGCGCACGCGCAAGTTGGAAACATGGAAAGGCGATGTCGCCATGACTTGAATCTTTCGGAGTCTCAAGGAGCCCCTCGATCTCCGAAGCCTTGAGCGAAACTCCTTCAATCCCGCCTATGACCTGCTCAAGAACTCGAGCAACTGTCGCTTGACCAATCATACTATCACCACACTACTCTTACGATCGCCGTTCCTGATGGAGAAGATTTTGCAGGTATTGCCCGTAGGAACTCTTCTTTTGCCCCTCAATGACCTTCTCTAACTGCTTCGCGTCAATGTAGCCCATCGAGTACGCGATCTCCTCAAGACAAGCCACCATGAGCCCCTGACGATCTTGAAGCGTCTGGATGAAATTGCATGCCTGTAACAATGATTCGTGAGTTCCGGTGTCGAGCCACGCCATCCCTCGACCGAGAACCTCAACATGAAGCCTCTTGCTCTTGAGGTACGCAAGGTTGACGTCGGTAATCTCCAGCTCGCCGCGAGGTGATGGTTTTAAGTTGGCAGCGATATCGACGACGTCGTTGTCGTAGAAATAGAGCCCCGTTACAGCATATGGCGACTTCGGATCGGCGGGCTTCTCAACGAGGTTAATCGCGGTACCCTGCGCGTCGAACTCAACAACACCGTAACGCTCTGGGTCTTTCACCCGATAACCAAAAACTGTTGCGCCATCCTTTCGAGTCGCTGCCGAACGAAGGACCTCAGGGAACCCCTGGCCAAAAAATATGTTGTCGCCAAGCG
>JALRCK010000616.1 GCA_023262305.1 Deltaproteobacteria bacterium | reverse complement strand
CTTCATCCTGCCTCTTGATCATGCGGGAGGTTAAGATGGTTTCGAGGTGTTCAGAGTATGCTCCGTCGCGTCGAGCGTCCCTCCTACTCGCCTCGAACGATGTCCTGATCTTTCGAAGTGAGGTCAGCAGCCTCTTCATCGTAGGGTCTCGGAACGTTTGATGTTCGAGGTCTATCTGAAGGTAAACAGAGGAATGTCCAAAGAGGCTGGTGTTCGGCTTGTCGGTGTCGGGGAATTGGGGTTCCCAGCGCCCCCAGGAGCCTTCCTGAGGTCCGCCCCACGCTGGAGGGAGGTGCCTGCCTTCGTGCTTTACCCATAGCCACGAGAGTCCCTGCGCTGGTATTGGCTGAGGGGTGGGAGTTCCATTTGTTATGTTTCGTCTCGAGGGATGGAGTTCAGGCTCGGCGTTTGTCTGGCGCGCAGTTCTCACCATTGAGGGCTTCGCTGGCAGGGTATGCGATACAAGTGCGAGGTTCTCAAGTGAGTTAACCAAGGTCCATTCAGGTCCTAATGCAAGGTAGATACGCATCTGTCGATGGGTGTTTCTCGCAATAGCCCGATTGTACCCTTCGGCGGAGGTGTCGCAGTCTCCGAACGATCTTACTTTTTCCATGTGATCAACAAGCGCATCGCCCACATCCCGACTGATGCGAGAAAAGAGTGATCGTGGTGAGGCGCCGTAACGAGCTTGTCGTTGAAGGCCGAGATCTTCGACAAGAGAGGGAAGGGAATCTTTGAGAGCTTGTAGTTCCTGAGTATTCAGAACAGCAAGGTGTACGAGGGGCAAATCCCCTGGAGGTGGAAAGCGGAGCGCATTTGTTAGCGCCTCAAAGCGAGGGTCAATCGGCAACTCGCGATGGGGATAACGGAGAACTGGATCGTTCGGTAAACCGATCGCATCCCCGATATGCTTGCGAGCTTGATCGGGGAGTCCGAATCGAATAGCGCCGCAGGTACAGACCTCTGTTAATCTCTCTTTGAGTGCAAGAGTTTGAGCGTAATCGAAAGAGTTTCGATCCGATGCAAAGAGACCAAGAGCTGCCGCGAGTTCGGTCGCGGGGAACTCTTGCATCTTGTACGGTCCCATCTCGAGGGATCTATTGGGTGCGTGTCGGGACATATCGCCGTCAAATCCTCCTCGATGGATATGATGGATAAGAATGAGGCGTTACTCAAATAGCGGGCGGCAAGCCGCATTTTTAGGGACAGCTAGGGTCAACAACCCCCCTTTTCGGGGCTCGACTAGAGCTAAGTATGCGGTACTAGGTGGGGAATTCAGGTGAGTTACGGACCAACCTCTTGACTATTGGTGCAGGGTCTACTTAGATCGCCCCGTTGTAAAAGAGTCGAAAGCCAGAGACCCGATTTAAGAGGCTCTTGTGAGGTCGGCGGTACGTTGAGGTCTGATTTTTATCAGACTGTTTCGGTGGACGCTGCCTCAGAGGAGAGATACGTTGGGATCCTGTCAATCACTTGCACGATTGGCTGTGTGAGCGACAATCATCTTCGCTCAACCAGGACGCATCCGACTGTATTTTTATTATTGGACCATTTAGGAGAAGTGTTACATGGCAACACCTGAGGAGATATCAGAGCGAGTTAAGTCTATTATCGTAGAGCAGCTTGGTGTCAGCTTGGAGGAAGTTACTCCTCAGG
>JALRCK010000615.1 GCA_023262305.1 Deltaproteobacteria bacterium | reverse complement strand
TCCGGCCTCTTCCCTTCACCTTCCCGGTCCACCGTCAGGACCGCGTTCCACTGTGGAAGCTCTGGGCCGGCGTCTGGCTCTATGACCTTCTCGCGACCTTCCGGAATGTGAGCCTCTCTTGAGTTCCCGTGGGTAAAAACAACTTTAGAAGTCAAACCGATAGATGTCTTCGATGGGGCTCCCCGGATCGATCTTGTACAGGCTCTTTAAAAGTCCGTCATTGATGCTGTAGACCCAGCCGTGAAGGATCGGACGACGCTCCTCGTGCCAGGCCCTCTGAATGACGTGGGTCTTCATCAGATTTTTGAGCTGCTCGTGGATGTTTATCTCGACGAGCTTGTCGGCCTGAAGGTCAAAGGAGCCGGCGTGTGTGATGATATCTTTGTTGGCGTGATAGGAGTCCTTGATCTGCCTCAGCCACTCATCAAGAATGCCGTATCGATGAGACGAGAGGGCTGCCTTGACGCCGCCACATCCATAATGACCACACACGATCACGTGCTTTACCTTGAGGTAGTCGACTGCAAAGGTGAGAACGCTGAGCAGGTTGAAATCGGTGTGATTGACCAGGTTTGCGATATTCCGGTGGGTAAAGATCTCACCAGGTGAAACCCCAGTGATCTCCTCTGCAGGAACTCTGCTGTCGGAACATCCAATCCAGAGGAACTCCGGCTTCTGTTCCTTTGCGAGCTCCTCAAAGAAATCCGGAGAGGCCATCAGTTTGCCCTGGACCCAGGCCTTGTTGGCGAGCAATAAGCGCTTATATTTATCCATGAGATCTCCTCTGAGTGAAAGCTGAAAGAAGGTCGAATCGATTGACAGGAAGATTCGTGACGTCAACTTTGATGTGACGGTCGATTCCGGAGGCTTTGAAGTCCTCGATTAACTCCATGATGTCATGGTCAACGAACATCGCTCCACCACAATCGATCACGATCTCGGAGTCATTAGGTAGCTGTGCCAAGGTTCTCTTGAGGGCGATCTTTTGTAAGAAGGTGACGTCCTTGGCAAAACGGAGCAGGTAACACCGATCGTCATTCACGATGGTGAATGAGGAGTGGTGGTTCATAATGAGCACAACCATGAGTCCGAAAATAGTCCCCACGAATACTCCAGTCAGGAGATCAAAAAGGACCACGCACAGCGCGGTCACGATAAACGGTAAAAACTGGTCGAGACCAGATCGCCATACGCCGCGAACAAGACCGACATTTGCTAGTTTGTATCCGACTACTATGAGGATGGCTGAGAGAGCTGCAAGTGGTATGCGGTTCAAGATCTGTGGGAAGGCGAGCACGCTTAAGAGCAGCAAAACCCCGTGGACCATTCCCGATATGCGCGTCCGTCCGCCGGCGTACACGTTGGTGCTACTTCGGACGATAACCGACGTCAAAGGAAGTCCCCCGAGAGCCCCCGATGTGATGTTTCCAATCCCCTGCGCTACGAGCTCTCGGTTCGGACGCGAAACTCGCCGTAAAGGGTCGAGCTTGTCTACGGCCTCAAGACTCAACAGGGTCTCAACGCTTCCGATGAGAGCGATGACGAAAGCGCTCGACCACACCTCTGAATGGCTAAGCCAAGACCACCAGTGCTCGCCAATTCCGTGCGAGAGGAGGTTGAAAAATCCCGAGATGTGGGGAAGTGAAACGAGTTGTCCGTTGTCAGC
>JALRCK010000614.1 GCA_023262305.1 Deltaproteobacteria bacterium | reverse complement strand
GGGGAAAAAGACAAAATTGTTAGGGTATCCACGCAACTTCCTCTCGTAATCCCCGATACGTCACCCGTGTTCTATCTACCCGGAGGGCTATCCATGATATCTGCGACTCTCTATCCCCCTGACTCTCGGCCAGAGACATCTATTGAGGCTTACCGTGCGGCGCTCGCCCTCGCAAGGCGGGAGCAGGCTGCGGTGCTCCAACAAACGCGCAAGAGGTCAAAGAGGTACTCTCAAAAGGCGCGCCAGGCCGGATACCAGGCTGGTTATGCGCACGGGGTCGCTGAGAGCAAGGGTGAGTTCCTCGCTATCCTTGAGGGGCTTCGGGCACAGTACCTAAATGCAGTAGACCAAGCGCGAGAGGATGTCATGACTGTCGCTCACCACATCGTTGAGAATGTGATCTCGTCCTATGTTGAGCGCCATCCTCAAATCCTCCGGGATTGGATCACCGATGCACTCTCGCGACTTCAACATACTCGGGGGCTCACCCTTCGCTACCACCCACGATACCACGATCTCCTTCAGCCTTTCCTTGAGGAGAGCAAAGACCTCATGAAGAGCCTTCGCGATCCAACCCTTGGAGAGCGTGACTTCAGCATCCAGACTGACGCCGGCGAGATATCATTCGCATGGCGAGAGATGCTCCGGTCCCTGTCGACTAACTCATGATCGCTTGAGGCAACACCTATGAGACCAGCCCACCCATCCATCTCTCCCCTCGCCATTACTGGAACCCTCGTATCGGTACAAGGAGCCACGATTATCGCACGCCTGCCACAAGGCTCAGTGGGTGACCTGTGCTGGATTCGAACGCGAGATAATCGCGAAGTACGGGGTCAGATCGTTTCGTTTCAGGAGAACAATTTCGCGCTCGCGCTTTTTGATGAGCCAGACGGGATATTTCCTGGGGCTCATGTAAGAACCTGCGGGTCACAGCTCTCTATCCCCGTGAGTACGTCATTGCTCGGACACGTAATCTCCCCTCTCGGGATTCCACTGTTTGAATCACCGGGTCCGATGTCGTGCACCGAAATGCGCCCCATCCATGCTGCTCCCCCCTCTCCAGTTACACGGCCAATCATCACTGAGCCACTACATACCGGGATACGCTCAATCGATGGATTTTGTGGCTTAGGAAGGGGACAACGAATCGGTATCTGTGCATCGGCAGGAATTGGCAAATCAACACTCCTGGGGATGATCGCCCGACAAGCCAGCGCTGATGTTATCGTTGTCGCGCTTGTGGGCGAGCGTAGCCGCGAGGTTCGAGAATTTATTGAGGATACACTCGGCTCATCGGGACTCTCCCGAAGCGTTATCGTCGTGGCAACGAGCAGCGATTCATCTCTCTTGAGACAGACCGCGCCATACACCGCGACAACTATCGCTGAGTACTTTAGGGATCAAGGGCTCAACGTGCTCCTGATCGTTGACTCCCTCACTCGCCTCGCTCGAGCGATCCGCGAGACGAGCATCGCTGCTGGAGATATTCCTGTTCGCCACGGATACACAAACTCCGTCTACACCCAACTCCCGCGGCTGATTGAACGGGCGGGGACTTCAACCACCGGTTCGATTACAGGAATGTACACCGTGCTCACAAACACCGAGGACGATATCGATCCACTTGCAGATGAGGTTAAAAGCCTCCTCGATGGACATATCTTA
>JALRCK010000613.1 GCA_023262305.1 Deltaproteobacteria bacterium | reverse complement strand
AGTTGTATTAGATGAGGTCGTGCGCCATTCAAGGGGGTTCTTCCGCGCTAATCAGGAATGGTTTCGGCGCGAGCTTCGGGAGGCCAGCCCTTGGTTTGTACCAGACTTCGTTGATAAGAGGATCTTCAACGCAATCGTTGAGAAAACAGAGGATACCTTCTCTAAGGCTCTGTCTGACAGGAACCATGAGTTGCGGCGGCGACTGCACGGCTCTGTGTTGATCTTCATAGAGAAGCTGGAGACCTCGGAGGAGCTTCGGGCGAAGGGTGAGGCGCTTCGCAGCGTGCTCCTCTCAAGTGATATCTTTCGAGGATACATGAGTTCCCTGCGAGATGCGTTTTTGCAGGGGATCAAGAATGATGCGGCGAGTGATTCCTCGCTGCTTGCTACTACCGTGGATAGGATCTTGGCGAATTTTGTGGGCACGATGAAGGCTTCTCCCGCATTGCAGCACCGTATGGATACCTTTATGCGAGGCGTGTTGCGCGCGGCGTTTGGGGAAGAGAGTAGCCACGTTGCGGATCTTATCGCTCGAACCATCGAGGGATGGGACACCAAAACACTCGTTTCCAAACTCGAAGAGCAGGTAGGAAGTGACCTTCAATACATCCGTATCAACGGCACCCTCGTGGGTGGGCTCGTTGGGTTGGCGTTGTATTATCTGACTCAGGCGTTGTAGTTGAATGCACCCGTTGGCCAATGGGTGCATGTAAGGGAAGGCTAGTGCCGACCTTTGCTCAAGCTGCGGCGGGCAACACCTCGTCGTGATGTCCACCGACCTTTAGGGGATTTTATCGATAGGGCTCACAGCCCGACCCGACAGTAGTCGGACCTCCAGGTGGGCTATCGAGCCTTGTAGAGCGTTGCTACCACATCCCAATTCACCACGTTCCACCACGCATCGAGGTAGTCAGCGCGGCGGTTCTGGTAGTTGAGGTAGTAGGCATGCTCCCATACGTCGCATCCGAGGATGGCGTGCTTTCCTTCCATGAGCGGATTGTCTTGGTTGGGAGTCGAGGTGATCATGAGAGCGCCGTCTTTCTGAGCAACGAGCCACGCCCAGCCTGAGCCGAAGCGACCAAGACCGGCGGTCTTGAACTTGATCTTGAACTCATCGAAGCTGCCGAACGCAGTATCGATCGCTTTGGCGAGATCTCCCGTTGGGGCATCGCTTCCACCCGGAGTCATGAGCTTCCAGAAGAGGTCGTGGTTCCAGTGCCCGCCGCCGTTGTTTCGAACGGCGGTGCGGATGTTTTCAGGTACCTTGTCGAGGTGGGCTACAAGCTCGTTGAGCGAGAGGCTTGCAAGCTCTGGCTGGTCCTTAAGAGCGTTGTTGAGGTTGGTCACATAGGTGGCGTGGTGCTTCCCATGGTGAATCTCCATCGTGCGAGCATCGATATGGGGCTCAAGGGCGTCGGAGGGATAGGGAAGGGGCTTAAGTTCAAATGCCATAGAACACTCCTCGTGGTCAGGGATAAGCTGGACCCTTCATAGCCCTAAAGAGGGGTGGTGCGCAATATAAACGAGAACACACCCCCTCCTTGAATGGATGGAGGTTTGTCCTTCGGTGGGGCTGCTACTTGTGATGAGCAATGAGGGCGTCAGTGAGCCGGGTGAGAACAGCCCAAGTATCTCTGCTGACAGGGGTGGAGGGTTGCAGCACTTCAAG
>JALRCK010000612.1 GCA_023262305.1 Deltaproteobacteria bacterium | reverse complement strand
GTCGTGGCCGGGCGTGCGCAGATGGTCGTCGACGGCGAGCGCGCCCGTCTCCCCGATGGTCAGCCCGGCCGCTGCGGCGAGCGCGACGTCAGGCTTCGCGCCCGTCCCGATCACGACGTGGTCGGCCGGCAGGTCGCCTTCGCTGGTGGGGTCACGCGGGTTAATTTCGTGGATGGGTTCCGTATTGATTGGGTCGGGCTTCGGATGCTTTCAAAGCTTCGCTCTTTTAATGATGACTCGATCCTGAGGGGTATCATCACAACAGTTGAGGGGGGCGGCATCGAAGTGATAGCGGCGAGTATGCTTCTCGAGAAGAGTGTGCCCAAAGTGGGAGTTCTCACGAAACGCGGACTCACCTCAGAGGAGTTAGAAAACGCTCGCATTGGCTGGGATGCGGCTCGTGCCACCGGCGCGCTGGATATCGGGCAGTCGATAGTGATGCGTAACAAGACGATCGTTGCGGTCGAGGCGGTCGAGGGAACCGACAAAACGATTATCAGGGCGGGTGATGTGCGAGGTGATGGTGGAGTGCTTGTGAAGCTCGCGAAGCCGAACCAGGAGCTGCGGATAGACCTTCCTGCCATCGGGGTCCGCACCATGGAGCTGATGAAACAAAGTCGCGTTTCAGCGCTCGTTATTGAGGCAGGCAAGGCGATCATGCTGGACCCTCAGGGGATCCTTGATGCAGCCCATAAATTCGACATAGCTATCGTTGCTGCGGAGACGAAGGAGCAGCTCGTAGTGGGATAATCGTGATGAGCAGGTCTAAAAACTTGAGCTGAAAATGCTCGTAGACCTCCCATTTTTCCGGCGCCTGGCTTGGAAAAGCATACAAAACAATGAGTTAAGGGTTTTTTGCGAAGGTCGCAAAAAAGCTCCCATTCGTTAATCAAAGCCCATTTTGAGACGTTTGCTTCTCCTTGAGAGGAATAAACCTTTCAAGCGGCTCCTGCCGCGTTTTTCACAAGGATGTGTATGTTTCTGTGGACTGACCCATTTAAGCAAAATACGGACAAAGAAGGGGGTGCAGAGCAAGGGCAAGCCGCTGGCTTGGTGTCTGCTCGATGGCTCGCCCTCGACTCTATCTTGCGCTCTCTTATCCTCGATCCCGAGGGACCGGAGATGCGTGCTATGATGAGACGCGACATTCGCATGATGCATGCGACCGGTCGAGTTCATGAGTGTTGTGACAATAAGACCGATGCCTATGGCGAGGCGGTCGAGGTCATGAGCTCATGGAAGAAGTCGATATCGTAATCGACGCACCATCGATACCCGTGGATCTCTAGGGACGGAGAGGATCAGTCAGGGATGACGTCCACGGGCCTTTCTTCCAGAGGTGGTTTGAAAAATATCGTCTGCTGCGGCTGATGATGTTCAGGCTGGGACGTTGTCAAACTTCTCGAACTAATCCTCACAGCGTCTCAGCGGATACACGTCCGTATTTTGAGCTCATTTTCCATATTTCGCACCGCATCTCGGCAGCCTCGCTCCGAGCGTATTTTCAAAATAACTTCTAGCGAACAGCTAACATGCGATCGAGTGCTGTCTTCGCGCGCACCCGAATATCCTCTGGGACCTCGATCACCGTTTCATTTTTGATGAGACAAGTGAGGGTGTCTTCAAGCGTAATCTCGTTCATGTGAGGACATCGAATGCTGCACAGACGC
>JALRCK010000611.1 GCA_023262305.1 Deltaproteobacteria bacterium | reverse complement strand
AGACTGAGCTTGCGGCTCTTGTTGACGGGTTTCGGCGATTCATAGGAAGTGGTTCAAAGATATCCGGGATTTTCAAGGAGTTTCAAAAAGCCCCGCTCAGTGACCTTCGTCTCGCGGTACAAGCGGTAACAGTTGAAAACAAATTCCTGCGAGAGCAGATCGTGGAGAAGCTTCCCGTCGTCCTCCGACGTGCCTATGAAGATGGTAAGGCTACCCTGTCGGAGGATTGTTACGGCTCTGTGGAGGGGGTGCTGCTGAAAGCTGTGAAGCTCGATTCTCACCATGAGCTTTCCTCCGTCGTCAAAGAGCTTTCGACGTTTCGGGATACGGCTCACATCCGTCGATTGCGAGAGCGTTTTGCGATCGGGCTCCTTGGGATCGCCCGTTCATCGGATGCCAAACAAATACTCACTCAGTTTTCTCATTTCTTTCAGGCTGGTTCCCTTGAGGAGCGAGTCTCCTGTTTGTATCGATTTGGATTGATGGTTCGTGTATCGCCCCGCGTGTGTGAGGAGGTTCGCTCGAGCGCCTCGGGAGTTACGACGAGTGAGGCGTTTAATCGACTCATACATGCCGCGTTGCACAATTCGTTAGAGGATTTCGCTGAGAGAGAACGCGGAGCGATTAAAGAGCTTCTCCAAGCGGACGAAACGAACGAGTGGAATGGTACCATGGAGCATCTCGCCGCGTTGGTGGTGGGGTGGGAGTCTCATGCTGATGAAGCTATAATCGACAAGAGCCGTGAAGTCGTCGGCGCGATCATCGATGGCCACTTTGACGAGTGGCGACGCCGCGATGGAGCGGGGTGTATCGACGCTCCCGGAACGACTCCCGAGTTTTGGACCGCCTTTCAGGCTGATTGCCGCTTGGTGGGAGATGTCGTGTCTCTGGATGTGGGGATACTACGAGAGTCTCTTCAGGAGGAATACGAGCTACTTCGAGAGAGAGCGCGGGACGTTGTCGCGCGAGTTGAGGGGCCAATCACGACAGCGACCTTCTCAAGGCTGGATTCGTTACGTGGGGAGACCCTCACGCAGGAATCGCGACAGATCAATAGCCAGCTTCGAGTTCTTGGGAAGATCCTTGGAGAGGAGGTGTTGGGTGCGGAGGATCTAGATGTAGTGGCGACCCTTCCGATCCCCTCGCAAGAGGAGAGTCCAGAGACCCGGCGCGCGAGCCTCAAGGAGCTCTCTCGCGATCTGCATACCGCTCGGGGCTGGCTCTTCCTGCATTCCTGCTTCGCCCGCGAGAGTGCCTCCACACGTGAGAGTATCAAGCCGCGACTACTCGCTGAGGTGGAGAAGGCGCTTCGACATAAAGCGAACTATTATCAACGGGCAGGGCATGCTGTAATAGCGGAGATGCTCTCTGGTTTCGCCACTCGAACGAATGGTCTAGATGTCGCTAAGAGTGAGGGGGTGCGGTACTCGATTGAGGAAACAGCCTCGCCCGCGATTCTCTCAAGGATGGGATGCCTTGAGGACAACCTCACGAACTGTTTTAACCCGAACGGAAATCCGGTCTTCACCCAATTTGTTCTCGGTGCGCTTGGATCAAAAAACATGAAACTTTTGGTGGTCAGGGATAGCGAACAGCGAGTTGTTGCCCACGCCATGATGAAGCTCCGTGTGGACGAGAGCAAACACCCCGTTCTGTATCTTGAGCGTGGAC
>JALRCK010000610.1 GCA_023262305.1 Deltaproteobacteria bacterium | reverse complement strand
GAGTAAAAGTTTCATCGTGTGAAGTATCGATGTGCATATCAGGATCGTGCACGGCGAGACCTAACCTCGACAAGGTCAACGAGAGGTGCGCTGAATCGGTTACCTCTACCTGTACGGAAACTTCCTATGCTTGCTCACCCAATGGGTCATGTAATCCAACGGAGTCCCTCAAAAAGGGAGCTCAATGCTCTCCCGGTGGTGGTCTTCTCGCGCCCCCAAAGGAATACACCAGCCTCCTCATCCAAAAAGCCGATCCCCCGCCGGCTTCATGCAACCCAACCACTTGCAAACTGCAATTCTGCGGAGATGGTCAGATCACTCCGGAGCTCGGCGAGGAGTGTGACTCCTCAACGCTACCTGACGGCGCGGTCAGCGGCGCTCGCTGTAACGCTACCTGCAAGTTAAATTTTTGCGGCGATGGGATTATCGACCAAGAGGCTGGCGAATTCTGCGACGGAGCCTCACTTCCCGCTGGCTCAGAGAGTGGGAGCGTTTGTAACTCTCAGTGCAAGGTTGAGGCGAAGCCCTTCTGTGGTGATGGACGAATCGACTCCGAAAGAGGAGAGCAGTGCGACGGTGCTGCTCTACCAGCGGGTGCCGCGCCTTTCAGTCGATGTCTCAGCAACTGCACCCTTGCGTACTGTGGCGATGGGATTATCAATCCTGGCGAAGAGTGCGACGCGGGTGGCGCTGCCCTCGTCAAAGGAGCTAAAACATTCTGCAACGCCCTCTGTCAACGGGAGTACTGTGGCGATGGTAGAGTAAATCGCGATCTCGGCGAAGAGTGTGATGGGATATACGTTTCATCGTCACGACCAGGCGCCCGGTGCACAGCTCAATGTCAGATAGAATATTGCGGCGATGGAAAGATTAACCCTTCAGCGGGAGAACAGTGTGACGGAGACTCGCTCCCTAGCGACGCGCCACGAAATAGCTCATGCAATGCACTCTGTAAGCTAGAATTCTGCGGAGATGGTGTTATTTCTGGGGGCCTCGGCGAGGAGTGCGATGGCAAGAATCTGCCGCCCAACGCATCAAAGCAGAGCCAGTGTAATGCTGAATGTAAACTTGAGTACTGTGGCGACGGTGTCGTCAACGCGAGCCTTGGAGAACAATGCGATGGCGAGTCACTACCACCCTACGCACTCACCAATGGAACATGTGACAAGTTCTGTCGCCTCCATACCGAAGCATCCCCAATGTGCGGAAATGGAACCCTTGATGACGGAGAGGAGTGCGATGGCGAGGTCGCGTCTGGCTGGGCGTGCACCGATTGTGGGCTGGAGTGTGTAAGCCCGTATCGACTCAGCGTCTTCAGGTGGGACGCCGGCGAGCGAGGTGGCGGGGAGGAGCTGATGCCTTACGCGCCTGATGATCTAGAGTCGTGCGTTAAGTCGGTTCTCGATGCCTGTCATAGCGATGGGTTCACTCAATCCAGGATTGAGTGGGACGGGACCGTGAAGGCGCACTTTACCGCTGCAGAGGGAACCCAGGAATGGAAGGATAACTTCTTCGCGGACGACTGTGTTGCTCGATACTTCCTCGGTCACGGCATCTCGCATGGTCTTTGGAACCTTGATTGGCAAGCGCTTGGGTGGAATCCTGACGGACCGCCATGTCGCGCGACAGCGGAAGGATGCTCTCACGAAGTGGAGATGGCGTGGGAGGAGAAACGA
>JALRCK010000060.1:1738-9603 GCA_023262305.1 Deltaproteobacteria bacterium | reverse complement strand
ACGTCCTGAAAATCAAACCAGCCTGTGATCGTCTGAAAGAAGTGATCCACTATTAGGAATCCATACAAGAGAGAAGCCGATCAAAAGTCTTTACTGCATGTGCACCACCTCCACTGACCATGCGCCACATGCATGGGTCAGCACAAGCGACCCTAATCTCCTCCACCATCGCCACCGCAATCTCCTCCACCACCATCAAACGAACTTTCGGAACAGAGATCTCCCGACGTACCTCCATCAGAGTGCCCGCCCGCCTCGTCAGCCGTCCTCCACTGCGACGAACCTATGTCGGTTACATCTCCTCCTGACGATTCGTCACCCTCGCGTCGAGGCTTCCGGCGATTCGATATAATTGCACACACGGTATAAATCAGAAGGATGATCCCGAATCCGATGGCCAGTGAATACTGAGACGACATTCCGAATTTCCCTGCTTACACATAAAGCTGTGTCGCGCGACTACGGCCACGCGACAAGTAACTACCGCATCTGCTCATCCCAGGAATACGGCTTCCCGCTTCTCATACGACTTCATACCATCAGTCCAGAAGAGATATTCGCACTCATGACCCCCTTCAAATCGCCGCGCAACGAAGTGTTCCCCGTTCCTATCGACCGCGTAGAGCACCACCTGCCCTTGAAAGCCCCCTTTGAGAGCTTTCAAATCCTGCAAGCCCTCAACGACCGCATCCCGAACAGAGGCCCCCTTCTTCATATAGAGAACCATCGCGTGAGCGAGTGAGGTACGAATGGCGTTCTCTCCACAGTGAGTGCATGCTGCTCCGCCATATCGGCTATCGACGTACATTCCTGCACCGATAACTGGGGAATCCCCGAGACGCCCTGGATATTTGTAATCCCATCCTGAGGTGCTCACACCGCCGCCAAATCGTCCTTTGTCATCACGGGCGATACAGACGATGGTGCCGTGACTTCCCTTTCCATCTTCCGGCTTAAAGATGTCAACAACGGGGCCCTTGAGGTTCTCCTCCCTCCACTTCTCGTAGTCGCGCTTGGCCTCGGGGGAGAGGAGCTCCTCTTTCTTAAAGCCACACTCAAGGGCGAAACGCTGCGCCCCCTCCCCAACGAGCATGACGTGAGGAAGCTTCGACAACATGGTACGAGCGACACTGATCGGATGCATGATGCCCTCAAGAGCGCCGACGGCCGCCGTCTCTAGGGTATCTCCATTCATGATACTGGCGTCCAACTGCATCACACCAAGAGCGTTAGGTGGACTCCCATACCCAACGGTATGAACACCGGGGTGCTTCTCGGTAAGCTTAATTCCCTCTTCAATGACGTCGAGGGGATCGGCTCCTTCTTGAAGCCGCTGTGCGGAGTGTTCGATACCAGGCCAGCCTTCAGCGTTCATTAAGACGATCTTTGGCATAAAACTCCTCTTGAATAGTGAGGCGTATCGACTCTCACTGATTTCCTACACATTCACACAGGCCTACGGAAGCTCTCGATACACCACCGCGAGAACCTCCACCTCTTGCTCTCCCTTCGGAGAGTGAAAGGTCACATAGTCCCCTGCTTTCGCCTTGAGCAACGCTCGAGCCAGTGGCGACATCCAGCTAATACGCCCCTTGTTCACATCAACCTCATCAACTCCAACGATCGAGTAGGTCTTCTCTGTATCGTCCTCGAGCCGGAGGGTTACCGTCGCGCCAAACTGCACATACTCAACTTGTATGGCGAGTGGATCGACAACCTCCGCAGCCTCAAGCCGCTTCGCCAAAAATCGCATCCGTTTGTCGATCTCGCGGAGGCGTTTCTTTCCGTAGAGGTAGTCACCGTTCTCCGAGCGATCACCGTTACCAGCTGCCCAAGAGACGACCTTAGTAACCTCGGGACGCTCTTCGTAGCGTAGTTTTTTAAGCTCCGCGCGTAAGCGCTCCGCGCCTGCGGGAGTTATGTAGTTCTTACCGCCCGGCACTGAGGCATCTACCTCGGTATCAACCTCGGTGTTGTTCTCATCGCCATCTCGGGTAAATGCTTTGCTCATGGGTGAAGCACAAAAGCGCGCTAATCAACCGGGACGTTAGTCTTAATCCATGAAACCACATCCTGCGTGTGGGTTCCTGGGATAAAGATCTCTTTGATGCCCAGTTTTTTTAGCTCTACGATATCATCTTTCGGTACGATACCTCCACCGAACACAACGATATCCGAGGCGCCCTCCGCGGCGAGCTTGCTGAGGAGTTCTGGAAAGAGGGTCATATGTGCGCCCGAGAGGATGCTTAAGCCGATGCAGTCGACGTCCTCTTGGATGGCGGCGCGAACTATATTCTCTGTGGTCTGGTGCAGTCCGGTGTAGATCACCTCAAACCCGGCGTCCCGCAGCGCTCTCGCTATGACCTTGGCTCCACGGTCGTGCCCGTCGAGCCCAGCCTTCGCTATCAGGATTCGTATAGGTCGTGTCTGTGCTGTCATAACATCCCTGGGTCTGAATATGTGCCGAACACCTTACGATAGATATCCGAAACCTCTCCGAGGGTCACCCCCACATCGACCGCATCGATGAGCACCGGCACAACATTTCTGTTCTCGACGCAGGCGCGCTCGATCTCGGACATCGCCTTCTTCCACTTCGCCTCATTGCGGCTAGCCCGGAAGGCCTTCATCTTCTCAACCTGGATCTTCTCTGGACCCAGGTCGATCTTCAAGGTGGGAATCTCTTGCTCCCCACCCTCTTGGAACTTGTTCACCCCGACTATGACCTGTTCCTGAGCATCGACTTCGAGCTGAAACTGGTACGCGGACTCGGAGATCTCTTTCTGAGGGAATCCCTCTTCAACCGCCCGTAACATCCCGCCCAAAGCGTCGATCTGCTTGATGTACTCCATCGCCTCGTTCTCGATCTCGGTTGTGAGGCGCTCAATAAAGTACGAGCCGCCGAGTGGATCGATCGTATTTGTAACGCCACTCTCCTCGGCGATAATCTGTTGGGTTCTAAGCGCCACCCGCACCGCATCTTCAGTTGGAAGCGAGAGGGTCTCATCCATGCTGTTTGTATGAAGGGACTGCACTCCTCCCAACACCGCCGCGAGCGCCTGCATCGCGACACGCGCCACGTTATTCACAGGTTGCTGCGCCGTTAAGCTAACGCCCGCCGTCTGAGCGTGCGTGCGAAGCTTGCAGGATGCGTCCAACTTAGCACCGTACCGTTCACGCATCAGGCGCGCCCACATCCTGCGGCCAGCCCGGAACTTCGCTATCTCCTCAAAGAAATCGTTGTGCACATCGAAGAAGAACGAGAGTTGCGGCGCGAAGCTATCGATCGCCATGCCCCTTCCAAGACAGTGATCAACGTAGGCCAAGCCATCAGCGATAGTGAAAGCGAGCTCCTGCACCGCTGTCGCGCCAGCTTCTCGGATGTGATACCCGCTAATGCTCACAGGATTAAACTTAGGCGCCGACGAGGCGCAGAACTCGATCACATCACACACCAGCTTCACCGAGGGCTTCGGGGGCGAGATCCACTCCTTCTGGGCGATGAACTCCTTAAGCATGTCGTTCTGTATCGTGCCGCCGACCTTGTCGAACGATACGCCACGCCGACGAGCAACAGCGAAGTAGAAAGCGAACGCAACCGTCGCAGTGCAGTTAATCGTCATGGAGGTTGTGATCTTGTCCTGCTCGATCCCCTCGAAGAGGGTCTCCATATCCTGGATGGTAGAGACACTCACTCCTTCCCGCCCCACCTCTCCGAGCGAACGAGGGTGATCGGGGTCGTATCCCATTAAGCACGGCATATCGAAGGCTGTTGAGAGGCCAGTCTGTCCATGCTCCAAGAGATACTTAAACCTCTTGTTGGTATCCTCTGGGCTTCCGAAGCCAGCGAACTGGCGCATCGTCCAGAGGCGCCCACGGTACATCGTCGGCTGAACACCACGAGTGAACGGGTACTCCCCCGGGTAACCGAGGTCGGCGTCGTAGTTTACTGCACCACCATTTGAAGGGGTAACAAGATCGGGCTGCTGACGAAAACTGAGCGACTCATACTTCGCTCGTCGCTCCTTTTGCGCCGCGTAGCGTTGCTTGCGCCACTCTTCGTAAGAAGCGCTTTTTGAGAACGAGGTCGGGGAGGATTTCTTGCTCATAACTACCGCAAAAACTACTCCTTTAAGAGCTGCGTGGCTATCAAGATCCGCTGGATTTCGCTGGTGCCCTCGTAAATCTCAGTAATCTTTGCGTCCCGGAGGTGACGCTCAGCAGGATAATCGGTCACATATCCGTAGCCACCGTGAATCTGGATGCCCTTCACAGCGCAGAACATCGCGGTCTCTGAGGCAGAGAGCTTCGCCATGGCCGCTTGCCGTACGTAGCTCTTCTTCTGATCTTTTCGCTTTGCGGCCGCCAACGTGAGGTACCTCGCGCTGTCGATACGACATACCATGTCAGCGAAGTAGTTCTGAATCGATTGGTGCTCACAGATCTGCTTGCCGAACGCTTTACGCTCTTGCGCGTACTTGAGTGCATCATCCATCGCCGAGCGAGCGATACCAACTGCCTGCGAAGCCACACCGATGCGCCCACCATTTAAGGTAGTCATTGCGACGAGGAACCCGCGATTCTCCTCATAGAGCATCGATCCCTTAGGGAGCCGTACGTTATCGTAGGTGATACTTGAGGTCGGCGATCCACGGATCCCCATCTTGTCCTCATGCTTGCCGAGAGAAATCCCTTTGAGCTTCATGTCGTGAACGAACGCTGAGATCGCTTTGTTCCCCTTTGAGGTATCTCGGGTCGCGAACACCACACAAACTCCGGCCTCTGGCGCGTTCGTGATCCAGTTTTTGGTGCCGTTGAGAACGTACTCATCACCCTCTTGACGATAGGTGGTGGTTATCGCTGCAGCGTCACTCCCGGTGCTCGGCTCTGAGAGTGCGAAACATCCGAGCGCCTGTCCTGAAGCGAGACGGGGAAGGAAATTCTTCTTCTGCTCCTCTGAGCCGTAATCGATGATCGGCGTGACGCACAGAGATGTGTGAGCGCTCACGATGATTCCGGTTGAAGCGCACGCAGCTGAGAGTTCTTCGATGATGAGCGCGTAGGCAAGCGTTGAGAGCCCAGATCCACCATATTCCGGGGGGATGATAGAGCCCATCAAACCGAGTTCTCCCATCTTTGGGATCAGCTCTTTTGGAAAGTAATGCTCTCGATCGATCTTCGCTGCGAGTGGCGCGACATCTTTCTCAGCAAAGGCGTGCGCCGTGTCACACGCGAAGTTCTCCTCTTCAGAGATCTCAAACGGAAAACTATCACGCCACACCATACGATCCCCTCTATCGTCCTGTGAAGTTAGCTGGTCGCTTCTGAAGGAATGCTGTCATCCCCTCTTCACGATCATGCGTCGCAAACAAACGGAGGAACTCCTCAACCTCAAGACGAAGACCCGAGAGAAGCACCGTCTCCTGCGCCTTGGTAATCACCTTCTTGGCTCCCTTTACCGCGAGTGGAGCCTTCGACGCGATCGTGGTCGCCATCTTTTTAACCTCTTCCATGTGCTCCGCATCAGGCACAACTTTGTCGGCGAGACCGATAATGCGAGCCTCGTCCGCTCCGATCAGGTCACCCGTGTAACAGAGTCGGCGCGCTGCGCCGATACCGCAGCGTTGGATTAGGCGCTGCGTACCACCAAACCCTGGAATGATTCCCAGATTTACCTCAGGCTGACCGAGCTTCGCGCTCTCGCAGCACACGATCAGGTCACACGCCAAAGCGAGCTCAAGACCTCCACCGAGCGCGAAACCGTTAACCGCCGCGATCACAGGAACCTCACACGTTTCAATCAAACGCATCGCCCGCTGGCCGAGCTCAACGTAGTCCGCCAACGGTCGGGGTCCGAGGTCATGCATGGAACGGATGTCCGCTCCTGCAACAAAAGCCTTAGGACCCCTTCCTGTGATTATAACGCCGCGGATTGACGAGTCTGAGGCGATTTTTCCGAACTCAAGGATAAGCCCTTGAAGTACATCGGGATTTAGTGCGTTTAAACTCTCCGGGCGATTGACCGTCAGCGTGACAACGGCCTCATCCCTCTCAACTAAAACGGTATTCTCTTGCATCAAGGTCACCATAGGAATTCCTGTGTGAGATTAGATGCCTAAGAGGTTATCGCTGTTTCACAAAGCCCGCTACAACATAGTGCGGCTTTCAATAGGTTTTTAAACCGCCCCGAAATCAAGCCATGAGAGTGCGAAGGGTCCCGGGGGAAGCTTATTTCGCGCTGACCTCTCCCAAACCAACCGGCGTAACGACCACCAACGCGATCGTATTCTCGGGGTGCTTCATATTGTGAGCCTTTATCTCTGGAAGGAGATCGTGTTGAGCTCCAAACAAGACGAGGGAGCTATCCAGGTTAGGCGACGCTAGGGGACGCGCCGCTATCAAGGCAACGAGCGCATCCTCCCTGAGAGAGAAGATGTTATCCTGCTCAGTCTTGAGCTGTCGCTGAATCTCCGAGACTAATCTCGTCTTCTCTTCGACCGCCGCAAGAAGCCTCGCCTCCAACTGACGCATCTCCTCAAGAACGACCGTGGGGAGATCGGCGTCTTGAGCGTGCGAGTCAGCTATCGCTTTTGCCCGTTGGCTCATCGCGAGCACCCGATGGTTAAGCTCTTCGAGTCGTTCGTAGGGCGCGGAAAACTTCTTAAGAAAGCGCTCGACCGGCTCGGTGTTGGGCGTTTCGGGAACGAGGTTGTGCGCAGCTGCAATCTGAATCGCGGTGCTGTGGCTGATCGATGTCCGATCTAATTGCGTCACCGTCTGCGCGATAACCGCATCGAACCTCATCACCTCCCGTTCGATCGCGGCTATTTTCTGCAACTCATTATCTGAGCGAGTTCCCGGAGATTGATAACGTCGCTTTGCTTCCTGGATACGCGCCTTGAACTTCTCCTGCTCCCGGATGATATCTCGAAAACCGTTCACGGTATTTCTCATCGTGGACACATCGTCGCCCTTGAGCCCCTCAACGTATATGGCGTGACACGGAAGCTTCGCGAGGACTTCACCGATCCCGGCTCTAATCGATCTCTGACACGCAACCGTGCGTTCCGATACCGATCCACGCGCGAGGTACACAACTTCATCGTGATTCGATTCGTGAGATTGCCGAACATGCACTAGTACGTGCTTACAGTTTGCCACTGGGTATACGCGGATCGATTCAAGGTGGGGCAAGGTGGGGGGGATATCTTTAAAGTGCTCCTCCACCGCTTGCGATTCTCGACACCCCAGAGAGAAGCCGCACAGCGACACCACGGCGAGGGTTTGCATAAAATGGCGACGATCTGTGGCGAGGGACATCTGGGGACTATACCAAAGAGGGCTGGAATGGGCGAAAGAGGCATTTCGTGAGGTCTGAGCCGCCTCCATTAGGATAGCGGCGCGGGGCTCATAGCCCCACAGCCACTCAACAAGGCTTCCACCCGTGGGAGCGCTTCTGGGGGCGATCCTGGCGTTTTTAGACCAGTTCAGCTGGCGTGTTTCAGCCCTGCAAAATCCCCAACGCGGTATCACACACCGCGCGGTATTTTATCGTGACAAATTAGGCAGTTAGAGTCGGTGACAGAAGCATCCTTGCGGGCGCTGTAGAGGACCACAAGGGCACCCAAAACCAACCTTCGCTTGTGTAGCCACTCTGAACCGGAGAAAATTTAAAGATCCCCCATGAGCATAATTCAAGGGGCACATTCAAATATGGGAAGACCGGTGTTTTTTAAAAAAGGTCTCTGTAGCCTGTTGCTATGGAGAATTAGGTTTTCCTCGTGTCAGTTAAAATCATTGAAAAAAGATGAAAACAGAGCAGTTTAATTGCCGGGCCGTGTCGGTCTTGGCGATTCTTGTTGGTC
>JALRCK010000060.1:0-1728 GCA_023262305.1 Deltaproteobacteria bacterium | reverse complement strand
GCCGTTGGGTGGGAGCATATCCCACTTAATGTCGTGATCGCGGCAGACGCGGTCGTGTGGGCAGCGTGTCTTCTGGCACTCCAGAAGATCGATAATCCCACAGCGTTGGGCGCGGTAAACATGGCAGGGTTCATGTTGATACTTCCCCACCTGAGCGTCAGTTTGGTCGAGATGCAACTTAACAAGTTCCTCTCTCCAACCATTCACGATGCCCGGGTGCTGCAGGCTACGCTTCTGACCATCCCACTCGTGTTTGCCCTTAGCTGGGTATGGGACTGGTCGGTAAAGCTTACCAGGCGCGCGATATGACACGGTGCGAGTCGGTTTTTCTTGAGGTTCCTCAAAAAACACCGGCTCCCACCCTTATTCTCTAGCGGCAATCGACACCAGCCAGCTCTCCATGACTCCTCGCCACACTTTGCAGGTCGAAAGGTGATAAAGCAGAACAAGATTGAAGGTGCCCTAGGTGCCCCCTGTCGCGGTGTGGTCGTATCCGGGGGCTTTCTGTAAACGACTGCGTCCCTAGAGTGATATCGCAGCCTCTCAGTCTGAATCAGTGCTCAAGTGTTCGGATCCTTGGACACTCAAAAATGGACCGGATGCATCTGCCCGCCTCAAGCTGACTAGAGGAAGAGAGAAAAAGCGCACGAACCTGATTCGCCGCGCGTTTTAAGAGGTTTTGTATGAGGTTTGTGTCCCGCTTTAGTCTTACCTTCCTTTCATGTGCAGTTATGTGTGGATCTTTCGCTGAAGCTGCGAGAGGCGAAACCAGAACACCTGTGGGACCACCTCCTTTGACATCTCCGGCTCCGAGCGCAGCTCCGTCCCCTGCACCATCGGTAACACCTGAGCACACACGAGACACGGTCTCGCATGCGAATGGGAGTGCCATTGACGCCTTCAGGAATATGATCGACGCGCGGGCATGCGTTACCATTACGGCGCTCTCACAGGCTGTTCTGGATTATCCAACCATCGCCAAAAAGATGTGCGAACTCGCCGCCGACACGAAATACAACGAGTGCTTCAAGAAAACACATGGAGATCCCCCTACACGCGCCAAATTTAACTCCGGTCGTTTCATTCGCAAGTGCGCCGCGAAGAGAAATACAACTCTTGAGGGTTGCACCATGCTTCAAGATTTCGCGCAGGCATTTATTAACGGGTGCGAGGAGGGAATCCTGACGGTCTTTAACACAGAGCCGGAGGTCGATCCTGAAACCGGATTCGCCAATACAACCTCACCCATCTATAACGATTTCTAGGGCAAAGGCTGGTATCAACCTGCTCCACACCCTTGAGATCATCTCGATGTTGTGCGGAAAAGGGTCCAGCAAATCTAGAAAAAGCTAAAAGGAATTGAGGACGGACTCACCGCTTCGATCGCTCCGTGATTCGGGCACACGGTGAGAGCTCTCTACCAAGCGGAGAGCCCCAGGTTCCTCTCAATTCGCTTGCTGAACGCAAGTGAAATCCACGGTACCGTAGGGGGCTCCAAGCCCATCAAGAGCTACATCACTGCCCGTCAGAACGGCCTGCTTTTTTCCGGTGTATCCGGAGTCAGGACCATCGATACCCTTACAGAGGTTACTTGCGCTCGTTAGAGCGCGTTCCTCAAGGTCACGCAAGCCAACGCCATTTTCGAGCGTCGGTGCATTATTGCCAGGGCGTCTATACTTCCCCTCACTCCACGACTCAAGGGAGCCCACTCGACAGAAGATGCTCGTC
>JALRCK010000609.1 GCA_023262305.1 Deltaproteobacteria bacterium | reverse complement strand
AACGGACAGGGGTGTGTGAAGCCGTAGGCTTCCGAACCTCTGACGTTTTATGTGGAGGGACCGCGTCCTCGCGGTCCGGTGCGGCGGCGAATGTTGCGATCTGCAATCGATCTTGCGGGTCGTCATTCGCCGCATTTTCGCATACCTGGACTGCGGTCCCTCTCTTCGCGACGAAATAGGGGGATTCTAGAAAAGCCAGATTCGCTCTCCCCCGACCTTTTAAGTCCTTGCTTTTTTTCACCTCCAACTTTGTTATCGCGACCCCGTTGCTATACTCCGGAGAGGCTATTTGGGGGGAGAAGACTTACTATGAATACTGAGCACTTATTACAGGCAGCAAAAGAGGCAGGTCTGAATCGCGCCCGACCACTCGCGAGTAATTTCAAGGTTGGAGCCGCGTTTGAGTTTTCAAATGGAGCGATCTTTTCGGGTGGGAACACCGAGGATCGTGGCAAAACGATAGTCGGAGCGTGCGCAGAGCGAAATACCCTCGCGGCAGCGAACAATCAGATGGGCCCTTTAAGTGAGTATGGCATCGGTGGCACCGTTGGTTGGAGGCAAGCGGCCGTTTGGGCTAACACCCCCGGACCGATCACCCCGTGCGGAATCTGTCGTGATTTCATGTCTGCCACCGCAGTGACGCCAGAGGCGCAGGTTCTCTCGCAATGCGAGGGACCAAGCCGTTCGATCTTTACCATCGGAGAGCTTCTTCCTCTGGCCGGGCGTGGACCGGGGGGCGATGTGAAGGATGAGATCGAAGCGTGGAGATTGAACGGTGGAAAGATCACGCAGCTTGCGTCATCGGACAGCAATCCCCTCATTAGTCGAGCGATGGTCGCGGCCGATCGGTCCTACGTCCCTCCATTCTCCAATGAGCCCATCTCAGGGGCATCGCTGCTTACCGAAGCAGGAGAGACTCACGAGGGCTTCCTGGTAATAGACGCTACCACTCGTTTAGGTGGAACGGCGATATCGATGGCCGTACGGAGCGCGCTTGTTGGTCCCGCAGAGAGGACGCCTCGGGTTATAGCGGTAGGGCTCTACACCAAGGGTGATGTCCTGCGTGCGCCGACCGGATGTGACCTGCAGCTGCTTCAGGAGATTCGCGCAAAGCATGGGGACGTCGATGTGATGTTCGGTTGTGACAAGAGCGCCTATAAGACGACCCTCGACGCGCTTTTGCCTCACCCCTTTGGGCGCAATGATTTAGGGTATTGAGCGCATCGCGATTGACCTTTGCCTTACGCGACAAGGCGACCGGCACGGTCGCCCTCCCGTATCGCGGGTTCGCGCCGGTCGCCGAAATGCCGCGTATTACGAAGCCGCACCTTGGGAGGGCGACCGTGCCGGTCGCCAAAAACGCCGCGCATCGCGATTGACCTTTGCCTTACGCGACAAGGCGACCGGCACGGTCGCCCTCCCGTATCGCGGGTTCGCACAGTTCGCCAAAAAATGCCGCACATCGCGATTGGCGGTTGTCTCACGCAATGAGTCGGTTGTGCTTCGCTGGCAGATCTAGAACGGCGAGTATCGCGCTCCATGCTCACTGGCGAGGGCTGTGAGTTTGGCTCGTATGCCTTCGAGCCCGACCCTCTCCGCGTAGTAGATCACGCCCCCTCGAAACGGTGGAAACCCAATCCCCATAACGGTCCCGAGATCGATCTGCTTCTTCGCAAGTTC
>JALRCK010000608.1 GCA_023262305.1 Deltaproteobacteria bacterium | reverse complement strand
CCCGGGAGAGAACTGTATGTCTCCTCGTTTTAACACGCCCAGAGGCAGCGTTATGACAACCCGATCGGCCTCAAAGACTCCAGAGACTGTGCTCACACGGACGCCTGATGAAGACCATGCCACCTCTTTAACCCGCTCGTTGAAGCGGATATCAAGCGCGTGAGAGAGTCCATCAATGAGGCTTATGTAACCAGGCTTAAGAAGGAGGTCTGAGCCACTGAATCCCTCGTCTTCGTCGAAGTACTTCAGAGACAGCTGGTTGAGGTCCGCGCCGAACTCTATCCCAATCTCCGAGCGCACTAAAAAGTCTACCATATCACCGATAGCGGATCCCTGCCTCTGTCGAATTCGTTTGAGGATCGGTCCAGTGACACCTCCGATCGATCTATCCTGAACGAGTCTTTCCTTAATCGCCAACAGTTTCTCAAAAAGGGCGTCGTACTCCCGTTGAGCTTTTTTACTAACAGCCGCTGAAACGGTCGCACCCGATGCGCTCACCTGGAGCGCCTCATCTTGATCCGTGTCGTATGTTGCAGCTCCATATCGATGTGCAAGGGCAACCAGGGGATTACCTTTTGTGCCATGAATGAAGGACGCTCCGAGATCAACCGGAGCTCCGAGAGAGGTGTCAGTGCGAATACGGCCACCAGCTACGTCACGAGCCTCTACCACGGTAACGGAGTATCCTTTATCGGCGAGCGCTCGCGCCGCCGCGATACCCGCCATACCGGCACCTAGAACAAGAACACGCTCACCCTGAGCAAACGCTTTAGCGGTAGCGCCAAGCCGCGCAAGAAGGAGGAACAACCCAGCGGAACGAAGGAACTGCCGCCGACTGAGGACTGAATTCATTTTTCCTCCAAAAAATGGGGACAGAAGGTACCTTTTCCTCTATATACAGCAGTAGCACCCTTTGCCCAACCCATCAAAGCCCAACGGAGGGACCATGCCCACCAGAGTTCTTACCCGACTGCTGCTCGTGCTTGGTTTGGTCACTGCCACAACATGGTGCCAAGCGGCGGAGCCAAACTGCACACAGAACCGCCTCGATGGCACCAAGCCTCCAAAAACTCAGTTCCTGATCTATCCAGCACAAACCGTCGTCCCGTTCTATCAGTGGCAGAGCAACAACGGCTACTGCGGAGAGGCATCCATGATCCAAGCAGGACTGAATCATGGACAGTGGATGTCTCAGTTCCATGCTCGTCTGGTGTGCGGAACAGGATTATTACAGTCAGGACCCCGCGGATGGTGCAAAGCCCACAATAATCAGCCCCACCACAATGCCCAACTATTATTAGAAACTCCCGGAACAGGGGTTACCGGTAATCATACATACGCCAACGCTCCAGAGTGCTTTGCGAACGCGAGATTGGCGGGAAATCCATACCCGTACCTTACGGGTTTTAAGAGCACAAACGTGGGAATTACCGGCTATCAGGACTACCTTTCATGGATAAAGAGCGAGGTCATCGCCGGTCATCAAGTAACTATCGGTGTTTTGCTTCAAGGGGGCGATGATCCTCAGTACGACCACATAGTCTCCGTAACCGCCATCGGCACTAATCATTCAACATCCGATCCCTCGTATTACGGGGATGACGTGCTGTATTTTGATGACCACGGTTTATACAACCTTGATGGGGACGAGCCCGGCGACGTGAACCCGGCGATCCCCATGGGCGCTGGTCGTGAC
>JALRCK010000607.1 GCA_023262305.1 Deltaproteobacteria bacterium | reverse complement strand
CGCCACTCACGGCAAGGACTTAGTGGTGAACCCTGATCACTACGGTTCGGGAGTCGCTCGCGCGCTCTTGGTCAGGGCGATTCGCATCCTCCTTGAACGAAACACTGGAGAGATTGAGATCTACGCGACGCCACAAACCGCGAAGTGGTACAAGAGGTTCGCTTTCAAGCCTGTCACATCGATGACGGTAAGGCATTCGGAATTAGGAGTTCTCATTCCACTTGAGAAGATGATTCTCAAACGTGACGATGCCGTGGTTTTGACTGCGAGAGCTCTCGAGCGATCGCTCTAACCCATAGAGCGATAACTCCCAAAGCGATTATGAACGGGATGCTAGAGAGGGTCCCGTCCCGTCCAAGCCCGACCGCCTGACTGATAATGAGCACGAACCCAGCGAGAGCCCGATCTCGAGGGCTCGTTGGTCGAAAAAGCACTACCAGCGGAAGGAGCGCTAGCCCAAGGTCGTAAAAATTCACCACCGGCGCGAAGAGCACGAGAAGAGGGCCGAGACTGAGCAAGGGCAGAGGGACCGACTGGGTGGGATAACACTGATCGATCCGCCTGGCGATAAGAAGCCCGACCGGAACGACGAGCGCGGCGAGGAGAGAGAGGAGGTCCCACACCTGTGCGGAGAGCATAGATCCAAACCCCAATCCCCGCGCTAATGAATACCCAAGGGGAATCACTCCGGTCATCTGGTAAGCGTTTGTCGCCAAATCGATCTCCGAGAAGTGTCGCGCAAAAGCGACCCATCCGCGCACCCATTCAGGTCCCGCAACAAAAGCCCCGAGGCTCCACAGAATGAACGACACTCCAAGCCACGAACCAAACGCTATCCAACGGCGCTCAAAAAGGATCATCGCGGCCACGGCCAAAGCGTAGTGCGGCTTGACCATCCACATACCCGCGACCGCACCGAACAAAACCTCCGTTCCAACGCTCCGCCGTCTATTGAGTGCAAAGAGGAGCGAGTAGCATAGGAGGCTCCACCCTACTACCTGTCCACCGATCACCCCCATAAAGAGGGGGCAAAAAAGGAAGAGAGAGATCACAAGTCGCCATCCCATGCCCGTGAGGTTTGGCACACTTCGCGCTAGCACCACCGCTGCCACGATCACACAAGCGATCATGAAACTCACCCACACCATACGCGAGGTGGTCACATCCAGGAGCGCGAGCGGCTGCACCAAAAACCCGAGGTAGGCGGGATACGCTGCGGGAAGAACGCTCCCCGACATGGATGGCCACACGGCGTTCTGAACCTGTCGTTGCAGGTCGAGGTCGTACAAACGGTGGCCATCTCCGTTCGCGACAAGATGGCCCATCGTGTAAAAAGCCGGAAAATCACCTCGATTAATTGCAGCAGAGGAGCTTTGCTCCGTGACGAGAGAGATCCCGATAGCCATGACGAGCCCGAGCGCCGCGGCTATCAAGGCTCGATCCAATCGTGGGCTACTCGGTGACATGATGGCTACCTGGGCATACGCGCCTGACCACTTCAGGTGTTGGCGAAAAGGAACATCCTTAGTGTGAAGAGGTAAAAAAACTCAATCCACACCACACTAATTCTTATTTACCATCGGGTAAACCCGCTTGTCACAGGTGTCTCACCTCACGTGATGCCAGTCTATCTCAAAAATGTGTCGCGATACCGAGAGAAGAGTCGCGACCGCACATCTCCCGGATCATCATGCAGAGC
>JALRCK010000606.1 GCA_023262305.1 Deltaproteobacteria bacterium | reverse complement strand
GGATGCTCACTCCGATTGGAGTTTCATTTGCGCAGAGCTCCAAACCAAACTTCCAGCAGAGATAGTAGAGATTGAAGGCAAACGGCTTCGCATCGAAGCAGTTATCGCAAAACTCGACATCGGTGATGTTGTACGCCATCTGTGTGTCAACGTGCTCACTCCCGGACACAAAAATATCGTGCGGTATGAGCTCGATACCCCGCCGTCAGACTCGGTTACCTCACAGCTTGCAGCGATCATTTCAGGAGCGAAGAACAAAAACGAGCCAGCTGAGGACGTAATCGCTCGCATTCACGAGTGCCTTGAGAAAAGTGGCCCTTACTACTTCAAAAAGCACGCCCCTGAAAGCAACCCCTACCTCGTAACGCCCATGAAGCGTGAGATCCCGGATTTCGAACTTTTTGCCAAAAATCCGCTGTCGATGGATTCAGCGTTTTCAGTTGATCAAGTGGTCAAGGGGGAGCGGATCAGAGCAATTGCATCGATACAACCAGATCTGCGCTACACCTTGTTAGAAGTCTCCTCGTACCCTACCGATGGATCGCCTATTCCACCTGCTTCAAAATTTAAGGTGAGATGCCCACCTTCATTCTCGGAACGTCCTCGCTCGGAGCAGGAGACGATAGAAGCTCTCCACAGCGTGACATTTGAGGCGATGCATACGCTCGTCACGTTAGGAACCGCTGAGGCCGCCCTTGCTCTGCGAAATCCCGATATCGATGCCAGGCTTCAACAAGGAGTCGTTAACCCTGCAACGTGCGACACCGTTCACATCCTACCGAGTGGAGCACGAGTCTTGCTCGAAGAGGGAGATTCACTCGCGTGCGTCAGGGTGGAGTGTTCAGCCAACGAGCATTCACCAGCATTTTTTTGGAGGATCGCTGCATCGCAGGGACTACTCCTTGAAGACGACCCGCGGCTCATCACGGCTCGCAGTGCGGTACAGAGCCTGATCGATGGGGATTGGAACCAGCGAAGCGCCGCGATAAAGACCCTCAACCGCCTTGTCAACGGCGCCTTCAACAACCTGCCGGAGACTACGTGGACTCCGCAGTATCATGTCCCCTCCTTTGCACAGCTGACTGAGTACTCTCTCTCTGATGCCCTCCGACACCTCTCACGCTCAAAGGTGAGAGTAGCCAGCCCGTCCTCCGACGTCCTTATCCTTGACCTTCTCCAGGGCTTTCGCTCTATCAAGATCGACTTTAAGGACCCTGGGCACAGCCGAGGGAATCCGCAAGATCCTGACACACTGTTCCTAGGGTTTCGAGATGACGGAGCTCTCAAGGTTGTCATAACCTCACCGTTCAACAACTATCTTGAGACGATCGTTCCACCAAGCTACTTCCATAAGCACGCGACGGTTGAACAAACCGTGAGGTCACTTGCGATGCTCTTTGACCGTCAAACGGACGCCGGTTTCATGGCGCTGCGGCGAGAAATAGAGCAACTTGCCACTCACTCGAACGGCGCGGTCAGTGCCTCGTGCAGGATCTATCGAGATGCAAGAAACAGATTTCCGGCGACCACTCATACCGAGCTCAACAGAGCCCTCGACACAGCGGCTGAGCTCGCGTTGGTTTATGAGGCAGATGTGCCACACTCCTCACTCTCAGAGGTTCGAATGCTGCTCGATAAACTATCTTATTGCGAGATGGTGGTTGCCAAAAACTTCACGATTCCTGCGGCGATGATGCACC
>JALRCK010000605.1 GCA_023262305.1 Deltaproteobacteria bacterium | reverse complement strand
AGCGATACCAGGACCACACAGGAGTGATTCAACACTCACATGAGGGAGTCGCTTTTGAAGGTACTTGAGGAGCTCAATCTCGATATCGTTCGTCGGAGCAAAATTCGCGTGCCCGCCCTCTGAGGCGAGAAGTACGCTCCATCCCCCTTCCCGGTGAATGAGGGAGTGCCCAAGTCCGGTTCCAGGCGCAACAACGACGCACGATCCAGCGCGGTCATAGCCTTCTCCGCCGTAAAGAGTTTTAAGGCTGCTCGGACCAAAATGAGGAATAGCTGCCGCTGTGCTGACGAGATCGTTGACGAGCTTGACCTTGCCGACGTTCAGGGCATGACCCACATCAACCATAGCGACCTCCCACGGGAGGTTCGTTACTTTGACCCGACCGTTAACAACGGGTCCGGGGAGCCCGAAGCAGCCGGCCTCAAGGTGACCCTTAATTGAGTCGGCGTGCTTGTTCATGAAAACGCCGAGGATCTCTTCCAGACTCTTGTAGTCCTTACTGGAGTAGTCCTCCGAGGAGATCAATTCAACCTTTCCTGCGCGGCGTTCAAAAAGACCGATCCGTGCTTTTGTTCCCCCTACATCTCCGGCTATGAGCATGATTCACTCCTGCAAGATAAATCCAGCGGTCTTTGTATCAAACAGAACGGCGTTGGCAAACTATTTCCGGTAGTTACCTTGGTAATGACCCCTCACAGCATTGGCCGCCCCCTCCGGTGAGCAAATCCAAACACCTGAGGCATAAAGACGCCGTTTTGAATACGTTTATAGAGAGTCACTGACGAGGTTGACGGAGCGCATTGAAGCATTTTCCGATTCCGCTATGAACAATGAGCGTAGCGTCTCTGTGCTTTCTTAAGGGGAAGTGGGGCGCCTATTCAGAAATCCTCCGTCATAACATGGACTTCCCATTATACGCTCCCTATAATCCCAACACCTGGGGACCCGCCCCGTATATTCGTTCACCTATGAAGATCTTAATGCTCGGATGGGAATATCCTCCCCACATCGCGGGGGGGCTCGGCACAGCGTGTCAGGGGCTCACGAATGCGCTTGCGAGCCAAGGCGTGAACATTCACTTTGTAGTGCCGCAGCTCTTTGGTAACGAAGAGGCCCAGCACATGGTTCTCTCCGATTCCAAGCGACGCGTGGCGCCGAAGAGCCAGAAGCCAGAAGGGGAGATACCGGCCTCGGAGCCCGAAGCCTTTCCTACAACTCGTATTCCCGCCTTCCTCTCGCCGTATTGGAATCCGCGCCAGTTTAAAGAGGCTATGGCCGCAATTACTCATCAACAGGTAGCATCACTCGCTCCCTCTTTACGAAAAGACCCCACAGCGCGAGCACTCATTGATGGCGATGTCTATGGAATCGATCTCGCAACAGCTCTTGAGCATCCGCAGCCGGCACTTCCTGATGAGGTTGCGGGCAACGAGAGATATAGCAAGGACCTCTTCGTTGAGGTCGAACGCTTTACGATGCGGGTGATAGCGCAATTCGCTCACGAGTCGTTCGACGTCATTCATGCGCACGACTGGATGACCTTTCCTGCGGGAGTTGCACTTGCAGAGAAAACGGGGAAGCCCCTCATCGTGCATGTTCACGCTACCGAATTCGACCGCGCCGGTGGCAGCGCAGGCAACCCTATTGTCCACGAAATCGAGTATCAAGGGCTTATAATGGCTGATCGCATTCTTGCCGTCAGCGAAGCAACGA
>JALRCK010000604.1 GCA_023262305.1 Deltaproteobacteria bacterium | reverse complement strand
GCAAAGTTTCCAGCTGGTGCCCGCACTATCGCCCCTACCGTCTCCGCTCCCAGGGGACGCACAGCCGAGGCTCTGAATACAGCGACGATCGCGTGACGTGCCTCATCCGATAGTTTCGGGGTTCCCGATGATTGGTCAATAATCCACCCCCTGGACTGTGCGACTCGCACTGCATCCGTGAGGAGCGCATATCCCGCGCAGGTTGCAGTATCAAGGAGTCGTCTATGGGAGGCCCGATTTCGAGTATTGAGAAGAACCCGAAGCCCCACCGGCGCATCCTCAAATTTCTTCGTTCTTCCCGACTCCCAAGTAGCAAGACGCTCACGAGCGATCTCGAAGAGACACATTTCGCGCGCGAAGAGAGGAGTACCCTGAACCTTAGCTGTGGCGATCGCCTCCTTTATTGACGGGAGCTTTGCGGTTCTATCACCAAGAGCGGCTTCTCTATCAGATGCAGAGATGAGGCGGTCAACATTACGTCGGATCTCATCAATCTGTCGAATCTCAACGAACCGCCATGCAGGATCCCGTCCATGCGCAAACTTAACTAGGTTTACAACGTCTTCGACAGTAGTAGCTTTCCAGCCTGTTCTTGCCGGCGGAAGTGATGATTGAAACAGACGCGGACCGAGAATCATGGGGGGATTCCTTCCTTCTGAAGTTGCCACACACGCGGCGCAGCCGTTGAACTGCGTCGCAGGACCAAGGAAAGTGTAACAACCTCTGCTCCGCTATTCAGCTATCGGTGCTGGCTGTACGAGTTCGGAATGGATTGTTTTAAAGGGTATTGCTCGTCCAGAACCCACGTTTACCAGATAAGTATCCGGCAACGCGTCTCATCGCGGGACAAGTATCCCATGCCGTCCCATAAGATTTGTGTTTAACGGCGGGTACCCAAGTGCGTCTTTTTTGACAAGGCGGCTCGTGGAATCCGCATACCACTTAAGGAACCCGGTAGAGACAGATATCCCCGTCGCTCTTTTCGGGAGCCCAATCAGGAAAATGGTACACAGCGGTGGCCACTCTGCTGCCACTCTTCATCTCAGAGAGCACCTTAGCTTTGAGTTGATCGAGCCGAATCGGCACAAGGTAGACCGTAAGAAGATCGATCTCAGAGAGGCTGACACTCCAAAAATCTCTTCTCTGAATAGACACCCCAGATGCCCCTTTAAGCTTAGCTAACACTGAGCTGTAGAGACAAAGTAATGGGTTAATCTCGACCCCTATGCACGTTGCTCCCCTCTTTGCAGCCGCAAAGAGGATTCGACCATCGCCTGAACCCAGGTCCAATACCTTATCGCCAGGCTTGATGTCGGCGATATCGAGGAGGCGCGCAACGCGAGCGTGGGTGGTTGGCACGTATGATGCGCCTTTAAAGATAGCGATGACGGTGTACACAAAGAATATGGTCAGGAGCGCCCACATAACGGCGAAACCAAGCGCTAGAATGATGTGACCCACCGACTCTCTCCATATACCCGGAGTCGCACTGCACGACTCAATGTTCTCAACGGCTTAATGAGGAACCTACTTGAGCGAACTCCATGTATTCCCAGCCGGGAGAATGAAGAAACATAGGGTTACCCCACTTACCCAGTATAAAACACATCCTCAAACTCGTTCGAACCTTAGCCGAGCAAGCGCTGAGAAGAATACCTCAACAAAGCTATCCCAATTAACATCGGTCGCGATTGAAACGTTCTTCGGAAGGTCAGAAC
>JALRCK010000603.1 GCA_023262305.1 Deltaproteobacteria bacterium | reverse complement strand
CTCTACCCCACGAATCTGCCGATCCTTGAGAATGCTAAGACCTTCCGCGAGAAGCTCGATGAGCTCAATCGGTACTTATCGGCACACCAAACAGTGGGCAAGGATGGGCGCGGGATGGTCATCATCGGACACAGCATGGGTGGCTTGCTTACTCGAACGTCGGTGGTCGATAGCACTCCATTGATGGAATACTTCGTGGAAGAACCCAAACGGTTGTCTCAGTTGGACAAGGATACCGCTGACGCAGTTCGCTCCTACTTAGAGTTCAAGCCTAAGCCGTATGTTGATCGGGTCATATTCGTTGCGGTTCCGCACCGTGGTAGCTCAATCGCTGACAACTGGGTTGGAAGCATCGGACGGTGGCTCATATCGTTACCGAAGACTGTGGTGCAAAAAACGGTTCATGTCGCGCGAGGAGCGCGTAACGTCCTACGGCCGGACCTGCAAACAGCCTTCGACTCCGGTCAAGCAACCAGTATTGGTGGGCTATCTGAAAAGAGCCCAACTCTGCAGGGGTTGTCCCAGACGACGATAGATCTCAATGTCCCCTTCCATTCCATTATCGGGGACCAGGGGCTCGGAGATACGCCGGATAGCTCGGATGGTGTGGTCGCCTACAAGAGCTCTCATGTAGACGGAGCCCGATCGGAATTGGTAGTTCCCGCGGATCATACGGCGCACGCGCACCCGCAGGCTCGTCTGGAGATTCGCCGCATCTTACGACTTCATATCCAAGAGATGCAGAAGGCTAACAAGCCTGCGCCACGAGGGGCTCGATGATAGGTCTGATAGCATCCGTCATCAGGACACTGGTGACGGTCCTGATAGGCACATGGATTACCCTGGTCTTGGCGTTCTCCCCCGCGCTTCCAGTTGCCTGGAGAACAGCAGCCGCCGGCTTGAGCGCATGTATCGTTCTGGTGGCGCTGTTGTGGAAGAGGTATGGCACGCTCTCTCAAGGGGCGCTGCTCTTTCTGATCGGGATTGGGGTAATTTCGTGGATATCGATTAAACCCTCGAACGACCGTGAGTGGGTTCGGGAGGTGAGACAACTTCCCTGGGCTGAGGTAAACGGCGATGTCGTCACGATCCATAACGTGCGGAATTTTAAGTACCGTTCGGAGAGTGACTTCGACGCTGAGTATGACACCCGAACCTATCGGGTGAGTGAGCTCACTGAGGTTGACATGATAGTGACCTATTGGGCCGGAAAGGCGATCGCCCACCTGATGGTAAGCTTCGGCTTTAATAACAAGGATTTTGTCACCTTCTCGATTGAGACACGCAAAGAGGTTGGTGAGGAATATTCCGCAATAAAGGGTTTTTTTAGAAACTATGAGTTGACCTATATCGTTGCTGATGAGCGAGACGTGGTCGGAGTGAGAACTAATCATCGGGTCCCGGAGGAGCAGACCTATGTACTTCGCACCCGCATGGCTCTGGAGAATGGACGAAAGCTCTTTCTTGAGTATGTGACTCGTATGAATAAGCTTCGCTCGTCGCCCTCATTTTACAACACGCTCACAACTAACTGCACTACCCAGGTGCTGATGCAAGTTCAGGCACTCGGCGGTGTGGCGACCTACAACTGGAAGATACTGTTAAGCGGTTATGTGCCTGATTACCTCTATGAGACCGAGACCCTGATGCAAGGAATGTCGTTTGATGAGGTGATGGCTAAGTCATTGGTGAACGAGCGCGCAAAGCGGTTCGCTGATGACC
>JALRCK010000602.1 GCA_023262305.1 Deltaproteobacteria bacterium | reverse complement strand
ATCTTGTAAGAGGTGGCATCGCCTACCTTGCCCCATGAGATCGATACTGGTTCCTCCGTCCTCGTTTTCCCAGGATTGATAGCAACCTTACCGACTGGCTTAGGGGGAAGCAACGCTGGGGCTGGGGTAGGTGCCGTTGTAGATGTGGCTGTCGGCGTTACGGTTGGGGTAGGGGTGGCAGCAGCAATTCGTCGTATTCCATCCGGTCCAGCACCCTCGGTGACGAGCCATCCACTCCCGTAGTCTATAATCCCAACAGGATTGAGCACGCAGGCGGTGCCGTTGTTACCCTGTGCGTCAGGCAATAGCCCATCAACCATTCCAATACAGTCCCCTCGACCGACCCAGGTCGTTACTGCCTGAGTGTTCGTGTCAACTTTTCGTATCCGATCATTTAAACTATCCGTCACAAAGAGTGTCGCTCCCTGCAGGAGGAGCGACGTTGGATTGTTAAACTTAGCCGCGGTTCCAACGTCATCAACAAATCCCGCCGAACCTGAGCCCGCAACAGTGGAGAGGATGGGATGTACAAGATCGGTAACGTCGACCGTTCGAATCGAATGGTTCCCTTGGTCCGCCACATAGAGTATCGATCCGTCACACGCGATCCCCTTGGGGGACTTGAGCAGACCAAATCCTGAGTTTGAGTTTCCTGAGGAGCCCGCCGTTCCGGCTACCGTGGTGACCTCCGTAGTAACAAGATCGTAGCGCCGTATTGTATGCTTGCCATAATCGGTGAAGTAGAGGCCGTTCCCTGAGATACACCCTGAATCGGGAGAGCTCAGTAAGGCGCTTGTGCCAGATGCATTGTCAGTGGAGCCGTTTTGACCCGCGATCCCCGCCACCGTTGATACTGTACCGGTGACGGTGTCAATTTTTCGGATCGTTCGAGCTCCCGGGCTCATAATGTACAGGTCTGTTCCGTGAGCGACGATCCCCTGAGGGGTCGCAAATTTCGCGGAGAGCCGAGCTCCATCGACGTTTCCGACTCGGAGCTGTTGGCCTGCGTAGATCGTCGGTGTTTCATAAGGCGGAATCTTCCAGATAACATGATTATTCACATCAGTGGCATATACATCCGAGCCAATCTGAGCCATGCGGTACGGCATGAAACGCGGAGTAAAAGGCAGTCCATCTGTGTAACCTTCAAGTTGATGTGGAGAACTCACCGATAAGTCTGAAAGCTCGATAACTCGGAATTTCCACTGGTTCCCCATGTAGAGGCGATTGAGAGCGCTGTCGTACGCTAGACACCCAAGACCGGAATCTCCGTCAAAATCCAGACTGGCAGCGGTACCTATGCCGTCTGTTCGAGAGTATCCACTGTTGCCGATAATCGTGGATATACTGCCATCAGAGAGGAGTATTTTTCGGATATTTGCGTAAGTGTCGGAAAGATAGAGCGCTGTTGTTCCATCGGTAGTTAGGTGGGCGGGATAGCATGTCCTTGCCGACGCTGCGGCGCCATCGGCATTTCCGCAGGTCGAACCAGAGAACGTGGTGATATTCCCCGTAGATGGAGAGATTGCTCGAACCTTATGGTTATGAAAATCTGCAACATAGAGAGAGCTTCCGGCAGCGACGATTCCACGCGGAGACTTTAACCGCCCCGAAGCGGTTCCGGTCGCGTCACCAAAGGTGCCACATAATCCCGCGAGTGTTGTAACCTCCCCCGTTGTAGTAACCTTACGGATGCAATGATTGAACGTGTCTGAAATGTAGAGG
>JALRCK010000601.1:277-1731 GCA_023262305.1 Deltaproteobacteria bacterium | reverse complement strand
CCCTCGCAGACTTCCTCGACAAAACCTACCCCGACGAGCGGAAGCCGCGCGCTCAGCGAGTCGAACAAGCGGATCTGACGCTTGAGCAGATTAAGGAGTGGGTTGATGTGTACCGAGTCGCGAAGAAGGGCAAGTTCCCGTCGGTGGAAAGCGGCAACGTGCTCAATGCTGATGGAAGCGAGACGGGGGAGACGTGGGTAGGAATCGATGCTCTTTTTAGAAGCGCAGCCAAAGGCTCTTCCGCCCGCGGCCTCAAAGGCTGTGGCTTTACCTCCCTCGCAGACTTCCTCGACAAAACCTACCCCGAGGAACGAAAGCGAGAGCGAAAGATAAAGTATCCTGACCAAGATATTCTCTTAAGGATGTTTGAGTAGCGTATGCGGTATCACGATCGCAGAATTGATGTGTCTGAACTTTGGATGCCCTTTCGCTCGTCTCTGAGACCGCGCGGGAATCTCTCGCTGGCATGTGTCGCCGCGGTCAGGTGATAAATGTATAAAGGGTCTTCGACGGATTTAGTGGGTAGTTATGGGCTGTGTGATGCCCCTAATCACTGGTTTTGGCGATCAAAAAGATGGTTTTCACGTGAACGTGCACGTAAACGTGAACGTACCCGAGCGGGAGTCCGGTGGTACTCTTGATCTGTTTATCCATGTACCTACATCGTCCCCTGACGAGCACGAGATTGGCAAAATCGCAAGCACTAGGCTTGTTTCTAAGCTATCGTGAGCGAGCGTGAGGCAATTTTCCGGGTACGTTCACGTTCACGAGCAGGTGCACGTTCACGTCCCAATCTCACAGAAAGCACCCACTCATTCCGTCGATGAGCCTGTATAAAAAAGGTAGTTGCCCGCCAAAGGTATTGCCCTACCTCGGCTTATTTCCGCACAGCAGTACGCTTTGAATGCGTATTTGGCGCATGTCTAGCTCGCGCTCGGCGGGCTTTTCGCGTCCTGCGGTAGCGTCAGTTCCGCCTCAAAGGGGGCCTCCACCACGACCTCCTTGCCAAAGATCGGATGCCGAAAGGAGATGTAGTACGCGTGAAGGAAGAATCGTCTTGAGGATTTTACAATCGGAGGGAGAGCCCTCGTAGACCCGTACAGGGCATCTCCAATAAGGGGCACTCCTAGGTGAGCCGCGTGCGCTCGAACCTGATGTCGTCGCGCCGGGGATGCGGAGGCTAGAAGAATTGTCACGTTGTGAAGAGGGATGTGCTGGTGTGGTGTGTACTTCGTTGTTCCCTCAAGCGCGCGCGCCCATGAAGGGGGGCGCTTCTCGTACACCTTAACTTTGTGTGCGCCACGGTTCGGTGTTCCGATGAATGAGGTTAGCGAGAAATCCTTGGTCACTCGCCCTTCAACGAGCATCGCATACTTTTTGTGAACCTCTCCGTGGAGTGCCTGCTTGTAGAGTTTCTCCCAAACGCTCCGGCTCGTCGCCCCGAGGAGGATGCC
>JALRCK010000601.1:0-267 GCA_023262305.1 Deltaproteobacteria bacterium | reverse complement strand
TGTCTCTTCATCGAGTCGGTTCACAAGCCCCGCGTCGCCTGGCTTCTCGCTCGCTTGAGCGAGGGATGGATTCTCTCTCAGGAGTTCATCGGCGATCGACCAGCCGCCACCTTTCCGAAGTTGGACAGAGTGAGCCCCTGCGGGCTTGTATACCGCGAAGATATCACCGTCGTTGAATAGGTATGAGAGGGGCATGGCAATGACTTTCGTCAGGATACCGCATCATCTGGCTTTGGAAAACCTGTTTTGAGAGCGGCATTATTCGAG
>JALRCK010000600.1 GCA_023262305.1 Deltaproteobacteria bacterium | reverse complement strand
CTTTAGCCCAACTCCAACCGCGACTCCGACCCCCCTTGTGACCAATCCGCCAACTAACACTCCGCTACCAACATCAACGAACACACCGACCCCCTCTCCTAGTCCAGCTACTCCAACTCCTAACCCAGCTGCTGCTTCCCTCACCTTCCAGGTAGTCATTGCATCGACTCCGGTTCCGTCCCTCCCAATCAACGTGGCGGGCTCGATTATCATGACCGATACGCAGGGTATCTTGAGCACGACGGTCTTAAAATCTTCAACGGTTAATGTGCAGACGGGGCTACCCGCTGTCGCTTTCGCGCCACTGAGCGGACCCGCAAGCTCGTTCGACGGAATCACCGTAGTCATCGAAGCGACCCGACGAATTACCCCTTCTCAAGATGTCTGCTCGGTACTTGTAGGTAATGAACAACACCTCTTCTTTCCTTATTCGACGACAGGAGACGAGCCCCTCACCGTGCCCCTCTCATACACATTACTCAACCGGTTCCTCTCACCAACAGGGCTTGCGACTCCTGCCACCCTCTTTGCGCCCGGCGTGACCGGAAATGGTTTCACCGTGCAAGCATCTCATTTCTTGTCTGGCGGCAACTTCAGTGGAACGTGGGAATTCCTTGCGACGAGCGTGACGGTTCCCCCGTCTCCACCGGTGTGCACCTCTAACGGCGCTCCTGCAGTAACTCCTACGCCAATTGCATCATGCAAATCATTTGATTTGGCAGTGATCTTCACTGAAGCGAAGAGGACGATTACCAACCTGTCACAGGAGAGCTTAAAAGCGGCGGCGCGGGGAGAGTGGAAACCGAAGGGAAATGTAAGGGAACCGTTCCTGAAGAGCGGGGCAGCGTCCCTCAACGCTCTCCTGGGTATCATTCAGCGCACGGGGAGAAACCTCTATTCATGCTCGGTCCCGCCCTCGACTCAAACGTGCACCGCTCAATCGATCGATAAGACCGCGATCATGAGGTCATTCAACCTCATATTCCCTAAAACACTGCCGAAGGGACTGGCGCGCGTCAAAAAGCGGATCCCTATTGAAAGGTCTCGTTACTCCCTTGTGCTCGCTACTATCCCCTCCACGGCTTACAGCTGCCCGTAGCCGGCTTCGATGAGCCTCCTGAGTTGGTACGCCTCTTGCTGATGTTCCCCCAGATGTACGCGGTGCCACATGTCTGCTTGAGAGTAACTCTGTATGAAATTCAGAATTCCAGACCTCCTAAGGCCTCGAAATCCGGCTCCTTCCCCCTCCACGCCGCCGAAGCCTACAACGCCGACCACACCTTCAAGGCCTTCAAGTCCTTCACGAAGACCGTCGAAGCCCACGGTAGCCCCCGTTGAGGAGCCACCCAACGAATTCGGCAAGACCTTAGAGAGCCTGCTAGGCAACAAGTACAAGGGGTCAAAGGTCAGCGAAGAGGAAATTTATGCCGCTTTGATCGTTCACCAGATTAAACAGAAGTATGGTGACCGAGACGCAAATGACTGGAAGTCCCTCTTCAAATTCTCCATGACCGACAAGCCGAAGGGCGAGTACAAGGAAGCGTCAGCTGAAAGAGCAGCCGACGACGTCATGGACCAGTTCTTCGGAAAAAATAGCATCATCATCCCCGAGGAAGAGGCCAAGAAGATCAAGGACAAGGCCTTCCGCCTCGCTCAACTTGACGAACGAACGGATCGTTTGTGGGACAAGCACGGAGGGGATCCAGAGAATACTATCGCGGTGACCTCATT
>JALRCK010000005.1:14061-20629 GCA_023262305.1 Deltaproteobacteria bacterium | reverse complement strand
ATTTCCTCCCCATGAAAGGGTGCACCCACCCCTGACAGAAACAGCTACCCCAGTTCCAGCCGAGGCTCCATTCCGTGCAAGGCTTTGATAGACAACAGCGATCACCGCGGCAGCTCCGCGGTAAGATACTCCCTTTGAGAACTCCCACCTCCTGCCCTTGTCACGCGAACGCCCGGTGAAGTCTCCGTCATGGTTGGTGGCGAGATACCCATTCCCTTTTTGCGTCAGAAAAACATGTCGAAAATTAAATGACGTTAACTTCGTGGAGCAGGTGCTTGATCGAGGAGAGAAGATGTACAGTCCGCCCCATATCCCACCAAAGGTCGTATTTTTGAGAGGAGTGACCTGGTTACCCGACTCGTACCTTGCCATCCTTCTAGCAGCTTGAAGGGCTCTGTACTTGAGGGTTACGTCATCCGCAAACGCATCGGTCCCGATACTCACGATCACCATAACAGCGCAAAAGATGGGCTTTATTCTCATAGGACAATTCTCCACTAATTTGGGCACGTGATTAACGGATAATCGACCAAAGAGAGTCGCCACCTCAAGAACATGTATCAACGCTTGACACACAATCGATGGCGCTATCGACTGGAAGGCAAAACTGAATCCCTTATCCTCCCCCACTGCCTCCTCTGGTACATGGCACCTTCCGACCCGAATCAGGGTTGCCTCCCCCCGGGTTCCAAGGCTCTTGAGAGGTGCCTTCATGAAGCTGTCATGAAATGTATCTGATCGGAGCGAAGGTACCATGTACCAAGGAGTTGAGCGTGAGGGCATCTTTTCGGTTACGTTCACGAGCAGGTGCACGTTCACGTCCCAATCTCACAGAAAGCACCCACTCATTTCGTCGATGAGCTATTATTAGAGTAACCACCGTTCTGCAGAAACGCCTCATCGACGATGCATCTTGCGAGTCCAAGGTTGGCTAACGACCAAGTGGCTTCAATCCGACACGGGCGCGTGCCTCAATGCACATCGCACTCCCTACCTTAAAGTGGCGACACACCTCGGGCCAAGTTTCGTATATCGAGCACGTGTCATCTTCAGAGAGAAAGAGACATCCTCTAGAAAATGGTAGAGGGTGGAGTTTGTACTCCCACTCATCCGACCGATTCCATGGCTCCACGTGAGGGGCCTCGCGCGCGATGCGAGGCTCACGTTGACCCTCTCCAATCGACACCAAAAGCAGGAAAAGTTCGGCAACAAGCACCACACCTATCGCCGGCAACTTCTTGATCCGAGGAGGTGTTTTGACCGAAGCCAACCTTTTTGAGTCATATCAAATTGTGGTGTCAGAAATAAGTTCTGCGGCTATCCAAAACAACCCTAAACATACCGACTGAGACAGTTCATAGGTACCGCCCCCTTTGTTAGCGTCCATAACAGGTGTACACTTCTGCCACAATGACCTTTTGGTTCATGGGAGTAAGCTATGCGGTCTTTATGTGCCCTCATCTTTGCAACCTTCTGCTTCGCTTCGACTTCGTTTGCTCAATGCTACGGTGACGCGGCAGCAGCCTTCGGTTGCGGCATCCCTCGCGGACAAGAAGATACCCTTGAGTCATTCGGCGATTCTCGAAATGAGGTCCGCCCTGACTACGGATACTCTCAACAAATTTCAGCCTCTCAGCTCTTTTCGACTCAAGAGACGGTTGGTTTCTATCGCCGTCTCTACACAGGATGGCGCAATAACCGTTGGTCTGAGCAGGCATTCCGAGATTCCATGAATTTTGGAGCTCGCCCAATTCGATCATACGGAAATGTGCCCTTCGCGCGACCTCAGTTCTAGCCCCCTGCTGTGGCGTTGGAACTCTTGAAGATCTGATTACGAGGAATATCTTACTGTGGGTTCGGTCCCTGACCGATCCACTCCCTAACAGCCTGCTCAAGATCGTAAGCAGTCACGCGGTACTCGCGGCTTCCCGCGGCTGATTCGCGCTTGAACGCGTTCAACCCCGCCTGGTTACAAACCTCTCGAATATCGGCAGCGCACCTCCCTTCCGTTGCGGCAACGAGTCGCTTGATATCAACACCACCTCCGAGAGGGAGCTTACTGAGATACATAGAGAATAAGGCGGCACGCGCTTGTGGACCCGGAAGAGGAACCTGGAGAACCTTGTTGAGCCGACCTCCCCGCTTAAGCGCAGGATCAACGAGGTCGGCTCGATTCGTGGCGCCGATGATGTACACACCATCTCGCTTGATGATTCCATCAATCAGCTGAAGGAGATGATTGAGCAGATTGTCAGCGTGCTGAGCATTCCCCTCAGCGCGATTCTTCGCGATTGAGTCGATCTCGTCTATGAAAATGATTGATGGAGCGTGCTTGGCTGCCATCTTAAAGAGTCGCGTAAGATTCTTCTCTGACTCGCCCACCCACTTCGAGATGATCTCGTCTGTCTGCAGGACAAAGAACGCAAGATTTGCCTCATTCGCAATTACTTTCGCGAGCGTCGTCTTTCCCGTTCCAGGGGGTCCGTTCAAGAGGATACCGCGCGGAACGGTGATGCCGTACTTGAGAGCTGTTGAGGGATCGCGCAAGAGCGATATGACGCTCTGCAACTCGTGCTTCAATTCATCGTCTATGATCAGGTCATCCCATCCAACTTTTTCAACCTTGCCGTTGAGAGGCTGTGGAGACGCCTGCTCCTGACCTTCGAGAAGCGCCTCAGCATCATCCTCATCAATAGCAAACATCTCAAGCGCGACCTCAACGTCAGCTGAGGTAACCTGCTGCGTTCTCCGAGCTGGGGGAAGTGCTTGCTCGCGCTGATACGCCTGCAAACCAGCTTGGTTACAGATCGCCTTGATGTCGGCTCCAGAGTTGCCCTCCGTGGCTTTTGCCAAGAGGTCGAGGTCGACGTCGGGAGCGAGGTTTAAGGTGCGAGAGTAGACGTGGAAGAGCTCTTCGCGAGCTGCAAGATCCGGCAGCGGTATCTCGATCACGCGGTTGAGGCGCCCTGCTCGACGCAACGCTTCGTCAACGAGATCAGCGCGATTTGTAGCTCCGATCACATACAATCCATCAGCCTTCAGCACTCCGTCGATGAGCTGTAGGAGGTGATTAAGGAGATTATCTGAGTGACTCGCATTGCTATCAGATCGCCTCTTTCCGAGGGAGTCTATCTCGTCGATGAAGATGATAGAGGGAGCGTCTTTTTGAGCTGCCTCAAAGAGCTTTGTCAGATTTTTCTCGGATTCTCCTACCCACTTCGAAACGATCTCATTCGCCCGCAACACGAAGAAGTTGAGCCCAGCCATCGTGGCGACTGCTTTTGCTATCGTTGTCTTGCCAGTGCCCGGTGGTCCATTGAAGAGGATCCCCTTCGGCAACGCTATTCCGTAACTCTTGGCATTCTGCGGATTCTTGAGGAGGTTGATGACTGACATCAACTCATCCTTCGTCGACTGACCGATGATGAGATCATCCCAAGCCACTGACTCGATCTCATCATTTCGGACGGCCGGATCGTATCCCGTAGTGTCGCCGACAGGAGCGGTTCCTCGTGTTTCCACTCCCACGGCAGCTCCAAGCCCCTTTCCTCGCGCAACCGCTAAAAATACGAGGACGAGGGGACAGAAATGGAGCAGTGCGAGGGGTAATCCGTCCATCCCTTCATCCACCACGATGTGGTAGATCTTAAACGCGATAAAGAGACCGAAGAGGAGCGCCACAGCCTGCAGCAAGAAATCGAAGAACCGGATCTTTTCTTGGTCGTACCAATACTTGGCCTGATACCCGTAGTAGGCGAACGGCAAGGCGAAGGCACCCAACAGGGTAAGCTCAGAGAGCTGTATGTCGTGAATTGAAGCCATCTCAAGTAGTGTATCGGATGTTAGAACCTCTGGCTCAAGTCATTGAAAAGATATGAACAAATCGACTCCCGCAGCACCTAAAACAAAAGGACGTTTTAGCCGTATCCCCGCGATTTTCCTTCATTTCACAGAAGATTAGGTCACAACACTCCGTTTCAATCGCATACCAAGCATGACCGCTTATGACCAAAAATACCAAACTAACACAGCGCGGGATCGGAGAACTTCAACGATCGTGCGAGCGATACGAGAACTACAACGACGGGTTCATCCTGCCGGATACCTTCTTGGTTGTTCGACTCGATGCCCACCGCTATGGCGATTGGAGTGCATTCGGAGATGAATATCCAACCGGTCCAGCGGCGACAAAAGCATTTTTGATCACAGCTCGTGCTCTCATGAGCGCAACTTTTAGGGTGGTGCTGTCGTATGCGCATGGCGATGAGATCTCCCTTGTGGTGGATCCAACTGAAAACATCAATCCCCTGCGCAGAAGCAAACTGATCTCCGCTTTCTCATCTGCAGCAGCGGTTCATTTTTTTAAGGCAGCAGGGCTTCCGGCACTCTTTGATACAAAGGTTAGCGAACTCACCTCCGTCGAAAAGCTCGTGGAGTATCTCTTCTGGCAACGACGCTATTGCTACAGAAACGCCACTACCATCGCTCTCCGCAAGGCTCTCCTCCAAGCGGGATACTCCTCCCAAAAGGCCGAAGATCAACTTCGTGGAAGCACTGAGGAACAACGGGTTGCTCACCTTCAGAACCTCGGAGTGGCAGTTGAGACTATTCCTCACACGACGCGGCGTGGTTCACTACTGTACTGGGAGACAGCACATCAGGATGGCAGAGAATCCTCGCGTGTGGTGGCTGACATGAAGCTTACGGATGATGATGATGCTTACGAAGCTCAGATCCGGCGACTTCTTGAGAGAGCTTTGCGAGTACCACTTGGAGGAGGCTCGCGACAACACCCGGAGCCACACAGCACGCCGATGCCGGTGGTCACCAAGGCAAAAGTCCCGGCTCATCCAACACCGCCTCGTACTCCACAGCAACAGCCACAGGCTCCCAAAAAGAATAAGAAGGCTCAAGTGTCAGTATTCCGCGTTCCACCCGCGAACTAGCTCGGGAGACTGCGAGCACGAAACTCCTTCGATCCAACACTCCCCGTTATCCAGGCACACGGGGCACCCGCAACGTAAAGAGTATCGCCGCAAATCCATCGGATTCAGCATGAACTTCACGCACACTCTCGAGTTCAATATTTTGTGCTGTAAAAACGTTCAGGTTCCGAGAGAGCGCGAGCGCGCCACGCAAGCACCTCCACAACTGAGAGAGTCCTGCGTTGAAGAAAATCGATCGAAGCTTAAGCTGATCGACATACATGTCGACGAGCTGGGATGTGACCGCAGCCCGAAAAGCTCCGACGACTATGCGGGGTTCGGTGCTGTATTTGAGTGCGCTGGCGAGTCGTCGGGATGTGATGCGACTCTTGTTGAAGGAATCTTGGGTCGACGAAACGATCAGATCGAAGGCTGCAAGCTGGAAGGGAACGCCATCAGGGGTCTGAAAGTTCCCGAAGACACCCGGCAAAGCGCCGTAACCGTACTCAGTCCTGACCGCTGAACGAATCGGAGCTTTCGATACGATCTCAACCGTCCTATCCGAAGCGACAGAGGATGCTAGCACATAGGGATAGCGAGCACGTAAGACATCTGCGAGTGGAGCTTCAGTAAAGCGAGCAAAGATAACCACGTCAGGGTCCTCTCTCTCTACAAGGGCACGCGCTTTCAATGAACTCCTCTCACCGAGCGCATTGATGTCTATAAATGCGAAGCGTGTCGACGATGAATAGGTTAACTTCGGATAGGTTTTGGAGGGCGCATACACATACGGACGCGCCATCTCTACAACTTTTGCCACACACAGGGCTTGAAGGATTACGAGGACAAGGGTGAACACTGACAAGGTGTCCCGAATCAGTCGCCTTAGCTGCACGCACGCGCCGACCACGAATATCGGGACCCACACCAACGCGGTGTCACATATCAACTCCTGCCACCACGCCCGCGGATAGTTGTAGAGCGCAAAGGTGGCGAGAGCTACAACGATGAGCTGCGCGATCCTTACGAATCGGCATACAGATTGGGAGATACACGGCGAGGTGGCCAATGAAGCCCTCTAATCATTCCAATTGAGAACGCCTTTGCGCCACACATAGATCAGCCCCACAACGAGGACCGCCATGAAGGAGAGCATCTGAACGAGCGCGAACATTCCTAGCTGCTCAAGAATCACCGCCCACGGGTACATAAAAATCACTTCAATATCAAAGAGAATGAACAACATCGCGACGAGGTAGAAGCGAATACTGAAACGCTGCTCACGCACGGAGCCAACTGGAATAGCGCCACACTCCCACGGCATCTGTTTTGTTTTGGTGACGTTCTTGGGACCAAGCACTGAGGCGAGAAGAACCATGGTGATAAGAAATCCGCCGGCCGCGACGGTGAGCAACAAAATTCCCAGATAAGGGTTCAATTCACTCATGATTACCTGCCTAAAAAACGCTCTCCCTTTCGTGGAGAAAAAACGCACCCGAGAGGATTCGAACCTCTGACCACCCACTTAGAAGGCGGGTGCTCTATCCAGCTGAGCTACGGGCGCGTTGCGCGCGGATGATGGCAAAGCGCGGGCCACAAGTCAAAACCGGATGCCACTTCATTCTCGCGGAGTTCGCCGCCAT
>JALRCK010000005.1:0-14051 GCA_023262305.1 Deltaproteobacteria bacterium | reverse complement strand
TTGGCGATCATGCCGGAGTAGCGCAGCCATAAAGGCCAACCGCTCAACCCCCCGAATGTATTTCATGGAACGACTACATTCAACTCTCGAACACTCACGGCGGTCGTGAGAAGTTTTCACCCTCTCGTGGCTCAAAGACCGAGCAACAGGACCCACGAAAAGGCATACGAGAAGCCCCTAGGGAGGGGGCAAGGTCTAAAAATGGCACTTCAAGCCCCCCAAGCGGTGCTTTTTTACCAATCTAATCAATGCATTACAAAGTTCAATATTCCTGAAGCACTACTCCCAAAACTGAAGATTATAGGATAGAACAGCAGGAGACTATTCGTGGTCTGCTAACACACCTCCCGACGGTGTGAAGCGCCCGATGGATGAGGGTGGTTACCTTCTCTCCCCGGATACGATAAGCTGCCGTCTTTCTTTTTCGGGGAAAGGCGTTTTTGTCGTCCGCGAAAAGAGAACTGCTGATAGATGCGTAGCTGACAGGAACCTTAATGTCACTTCCGAGCGCCAAAAAACGGAAGATCTTTGATGGTCGTTACGAGGTCCTCTCCATAGTTGGACGAGGTCTCGATAGTGTTGTCTACCACGCCAAACACCTGAGCGGTGGCGAGCAAGAGGTCGCGCTCAAAGTTCTTGTTAACAACAAACCGAAGAGCTCCTTGACGGAGAGGCTGCGTAAAGAAGCGCTGACGCTGGTCTCATGTCGACACAAGTATGTGGTTCGGCTCGACGACTTCCACTCGGTAGCCGACCTTTGTTATCTCTCGATGGAATACGCTTCCTACGGAGACCTTCGCAAATACATCACGAACAACGGCAAGCCTCTCTCGCCTGAGCAGGGCGCCGAGTTTCTGCGACAGACCCTTGAGGGAATGGAGTTCATTCACGCAACAGGCGTTTTGCATAGAGACCTCAAGCCTGACAACATCCTGGTCATATCTGACAAGGAGATACGTCTAGCAGATTTCGGTCTTGCGCTTCTACCAGGCGACGAGCTCGACCTTGAGGAGCTTCAAAACGGAGTAGGAACCCTCTCCTACCTTCCGCCTGAGATGCTTGACGGTCAATTCTATGACTCTCGCTCAGACCTCTACTCGCTCGGCGTGTGCTTCTATGAGGCTTTGGCCGGGAAACACCCATTCGACGGGGCACATTTAAGCGAGCAAAAAGAGGTGCGTCTCGATAAAAACATTCAGCCTCTCCATGAGCTGAACCCGTTGATTCCGAAAAATGTCTCCGCGGTAATTTCGACATTGATGCGATACTCCGCCGATGAGAGGTTCCAAAGTGCGATGGAAGCGCTGCGGGCGCTCTCAAACCCTGAATTCTCAGGCGATGTTGCTGTTGTTACGGTTGACCCACTTGCAGATGAGGTTGATGAGCCAAAGGGCGTGACGCACAGCATCCACTCTGAAGCTCCAGCGAATCAGGATGAACCAGATGCCTCATTCACGGACCTCTTTGATGATTTCTTTGATGGCACCGACTATGCAACAAACGCTGCCGCGCAACCAGTTGAGCCCAGCCCCGTAAGCACCAACCCGGCTGACCCATCGTCCAGCGACACGCAAGAGATGAGCGCACATCGAGTGCAGCAATTGGTCGAACAGGACGCAAAGAGCAAGGCTGCGGTGACAACACGCACTCACACAACCTCCACTATCGAAAAGACATCTTCTCAACCACGACCGGAAGAACCCCGGCACAGAGACGAGCAAGAGGATTTCCGGGTACCTAGCTCTCTGGCGGGAAGAGAGAACATGAGCAGAAGTCTGTTGGCGACACTCTTGAACATGCCCCCTCTCCTTCGCACTCTCTTAGTGGGAACGGTCGCCGCGCTCGTCACGATAGGACTTGTAGTGCTCTCGCACGTAACATCCAGCACGTTGGCTCACAACACGACAAGCTCACCCGCGCCAACCAACGACCAAGAAACAGAGGATAACACCGGTGAAAACACCGGAACGACCCTCTTTCCTAACCTGCCAGCAGGAACGTATTCGGGCAGCATTCAAGGGGTTCTACCGGGAACAACATCACCCCTGGCTCTAATCGTCCGTCCGGAGCAGAATACCGTAACCGTAGTGGTGGGAATTGAGGGATGGACCCCGGCAACGGTCTCAACGGAGGTAGACCCTGAGGATACCGCCCCAGAGATCGTGGTGCGGTCGAACAGCGTACTTCTCAACATGACTGGAGAGGTTTCCAACAACGAAGTAGTGGGGACCTTCTCGAATGCCATCACGGGCGAAACCGGAGTGTGGAGCGCCAAAAAGATTTCTTAGTGACACGCATATGACCGCACGGAAGCGAGGCATAATCGACCTGCATCTCAAAACACTGGCTGCATCTCTCATCTTGCTCCTGACGTTCTCATCCGCACAGGGCGAGGAACAGCAAGCACCCATTCGGCTGCGCCATCAACCAACCGAAACGCACAAGATTCCGCCCGCGGGGCTGATGATGCCTATCGCTGTGCAACTCGATAACTCCAGCGATGTTGATATCAAGATCCGTTTGGTAGGATCGAGGGATGGGCGGTTTATGGACATCGCCTTCCCCATGGGTGTGTTAAACACATCCGACAAGCCAATCTACACAATTCAGATCCCTGCTCCTGTCAAAGCGATGACCTATCAATTCATCATTCACCAGAGAGGAGGAGACCTCACGCTTACCGATAAATTTATTGTGAAGCGCAATTGCGTTCAGACCTTCGCCGTTGACGTACCTGAGAGCATCCCATCAGCCGAGTTTCGCAAAGAGGTTGCGGGTCTTGTAGCAAAAGCGCGCGAGCTGGAGCGCGACACGCAAAATCTTGAAACCGCTATCAAGCTCATCGACAACCTCAAGAAAGATATCCCCGGCTAGTGCGCTATGAGTAACCGTTACCCCCTCTGGGCTCCTGTTTCGTTCGTGTGCCGCGCGGCGATCCTCTCTATAAGCCTCGGGGCGTTTCGATGCTACGCACAAGCGCTCCCACTGACTGAGCCTATCACCGTGAATGTCCAGGTAGAGGCGAAACCCGAGCCGAAGAAAGCGATCGGTATGGTGCTCTCTGCTGGTCGAACGATTGAGATCGAAGACACTACCATCAAGAAGGTCGGTGAAAAGCTCTATCTCATCAGCTTTGTTGTCGACAGAAACATCGTACGTAGAGATAGCGTTGCAACGGCGATGGCGTTTGATGAGAACGGGAATGTGACGTTCGCAAATGTCACCCCCGAGCTCCTTTCTGACAATAAGAATCTACTTGCGCGAATACCGGAATGCCCGGCTGAGGATCCCTCCGCTATCGTCAAGCTTGACCAAAAAGGTCCTCTGCAGCAGTTGGTTGACGTACGTACGGAACGCGCCGAAATCGCTCGCCTCAAGATATCGAAGTTGCTCGACGAGCCATTCCTAGACAAGCTGCACCGATTCGAGGATGCTTTCGGGCTCGACAAGTCTGAGGAGATTAGCGCGAGCCTTCCCCCAGAGGTGCTCGTAGACCGCCTCTCAAGAATCACTCACGCAGTAAAGAAATATCGAATGTTCAAGAAAGCGCCCACGACCTCTTCGGAGGAATAGGTGGCAGCTCGAGAGGAGATCTCATTGAACGACATCCCCGTGATGCCTCCTGTTGACCTTGAGCGAGTTGAAGAGACCCTCCGCACTCGGTACTGGTGCTGGATTCTGCGCACACCAGGTGACGGTCCACTGCAACTCTTAGATCTCCTCAAGGAGAAGCTTCCCCACATCGCACCAGACTCGTGGCCTGAACGATTTGATTTTGGCGGCGTGTACGTCAACGGCCTTGAAGCACGATGTGACATAGCACTGCCGCTGCCAGCACGAGTAGAATACTATGAGCCCAAATTTGATATCGCATCGGCGAGAGAGCAGTTTTCTCCCTTTACGGAAGACTACATCCTCTTTCATGATGAAGCTGTGGCGGTCGTGTATAAACCGCCGCACCTCTCAAGCATGCCAGCCAAGGAGCAGCGGCATTTCAGCCTCAAGGCATCACTTGAGCGGCTTCTCAAGCGAACTATTCACATGCCATCTCGACTAGATATTTCGGCACAAGGGCTTATCGCGGTGAGCACCTCGCCTGATGCGCACGCGGGTCTTCAACGAGCATTTGAAAAGAGACTCGTTCACAAAACGTATCGATTCGCGTCTCACGCTCTGGCGCCGTGGACCGAGCGCCTCGTTACCTACGCTATCGCGCCATCTCCGGATCATCCCGTCCTACGGCTGGCGTCAACAACAGATGGACAGTCAGCACAGACGGAGATCCAATTCTCTCACTCAAGCACTTCCGATGGCACTCCTGTGTGTGTCTATACCGCCCGTCCAATCACTGGCAGGACTCATCAGATCCGTGTTCACGCTGCTGCAAGTGGCTTGTCTTTGATGGGAGATAATTTCTATGGCGGAATTCGTGCACCGTACCTGCATCTCGTGAGTAGCCACATCTCTTTCCCTCATCCGATCTCAGCATCTGAGATATCTGTAGCTCTTCCTGAATCGCTCTCGCCCGAGTGGGTGTGGGAAAAAAACCATCCGGAGACATAGCAGCGGGGTCTCCACCGTGCCGGTCCGCTCCGACTCAGGCCTACCGCACGCAATCTCTTGTGAGGGTTGAGATCCCGTCGTAGTCTGTTACATCAAACGCATATGTTCTCTCTCCCTGAAATCTCCTTCGTAGCATGTGGTGGCGCGATCGGCGCGAGCCTCCGCTTCGTCGTTGGACGTTTCTGCGAAGTCACGTGGGAAGCCACGAAATTTCCGATCGCTACTCTCTGTGTGAATTTGGTTGGGTGTCTCCTGATCGGAGTGATAGCGGGAATCACACTCCGCAATGACACATCTCCCCTCATTCGAATCTTCCTTGTGACCGGAATTCTTGGAGGCTTCACCACATTTTCGGCTTTCGGACTTGAGACGATCACTTTGTTCAGAAGCGGTCACCTCACAACCGCTATGCTCTATGTGCTCGTCAGTGTAGTCGGGGGATGCGCAGGCACCCTCCTTGGACTCGTAATGACGGAGCCAGCTCCGCCGCTTTCATAAAAATCGATGGCAAGAGCTCCCAAACAGTTTTTTCGAGCTCGATGACAAACGTCATAGCTCAAAATCTGATTATCGCTATCCCAAAAGTTCCTGTTTAGTTTCTATCGCTTATCCATTATGGTGAGCGCGGTCAGGATGACGGCGAGCGGGTTTACCGCCGCGGACTATGCCTTCAGCCTGAATCACTTCAAGGAGAACGAGTATGACCACTAAGGTGTTGGTAGTAGAGGATGAAGGCGTTGTTGCGTTGGATATCACCCAGGAACTTGAATCCGCTGGGTACTCCGTTGTCGGTCATGTAGCCAGTGGTGAAGACGCTGTGGCGAAGGCCGGAGAACTTCGCCCTCAGGTCATCCTGATGGATATTCATCTTCAGGGTGAGATGGATGGGATCGCCGCAGCTGAACAGATCTCATCTCGGTTTAACATCCCTATCATCTTTGTGACAGCGCATGCTGATGAGTCAACCTTGCAGCGCGCCAAGCTCACCCGTCCATATGGTTATGTTATTAAACCCTTTGAGCCTAACGAGCTACGCGCCAATATTGAGATAGCACTTCATCGATACAAAGCTGCGCCCGCTCCTGAGGAGGAAGTTGAAACGCTCGTCATTCATGGAGAGGAAGGTGTTACCCTTCCGACCGGTGTAGACGAGTTTAAGTATGAAGCGATTAAGTCGGTTTCAGTCTTTGAAGGACTTCCTCCCAAGGAGCTCCAAGATCTCGCCAATTGCGCTGTGGTTCAGGACATCGGCGCGGGGGAGTTCATCTCCATGGACGGAGAGCGCCCCAACTTCGGGTTCATGGTGCTCTCTGGTCGGCTCGCCGTTATTAAATCCACAACCCAAGGTAAAGAGCTAACGATCGATCTCCTCATTCCTGGCGATTGTACCGGCATCTTGCGAGCTTTAGACCCCCTTGAGACCGATACATCGGTGCGGGGACAGGTTGACGCGCGAGTGCTCGCGATCCCAACGGCAAACCTGCGGAGCGTCCTTGAGAAAAATCCGACCGTGTATCGCCGCGTCGCGGTTGAGTTGATGCAGCGGAATCGGCGTTCAAATGACCTCGCTCTCGGGCTGGCACACTCACGGGTCGAAAGCCGGATCGTCGCGGCACTCCTCGCCCTAGCTCCACGCTTTGGTCGACCAACGACCTCAGTTGATCAAACCAGGATCTTCCTTACACGAAAAGAGCTGGCGGACTTGACCGGAACCACGCCTGAGACCGCTATCCGAGTCACCAAAAATCTTGAGCGAGAGGGGCTGCTTGATCTCACAAAGCCGGGAGTCATTAAGATCCTCTCGCTTGAGCAGCTCAAAGGCGTAGCAGAGTGATGTGCGCCACATGATCGATCGCACGGGGAGCGCACACGCTCCTCGTGCTTTTTTGTGCTCGTTGCTACGATCCACTTAGTTCGAAAAAACTATGGAGTATCGTATGACATCAGAAAGCTACGTTGAACAGGTCCTTACGTCCCTCTCACTGAAACCAAGGGAGGATCTTCAAGAACACTTTAATCGTCTCGATACCATTCTGGCCCGCATCGAAGGGGTCCCCTCTCCGGAGAAAGAGGAGCTCTTGGTAGAGCTAATCCTTGCTCCGCAGGAAACACGTTACGATGCTGAGAGCATTCACTCGTCACCGTAATCTACACGCCGACGAGAGGCTTTAGATTGGCCTCGAGCTCGTTTGCCCTCAAGTCGTCTGCGCTCACTTCCTTTCGTTTTCTTAGTAGGAATTCGTTTGCGTTTTGGGCGCAGGGCTTGGCGAAGGAGTTCGTGGAGCTTGGCAACGGCATCCTCACGATTAAGAGCCTGACTTCGATGCATCTGGCTCGTTACGGACAACGCGCCTTCGCTATCGAGGTGCGCCAAAATCAGGGGGTGCTTACTCAACCGCCCCTTCTCTTCCCAAGTAAGTGCGGTTGACGCAGTAAAATGAAAAGTTACCGTTACCTTGGTTTCCACCTTATTGACGTTCTGTCCGCCCGGGCCCCCTGAGCGCGCGAAGGAAAATGTGATCTCGCTTTCCGGAATCGAGATGGTTCGTGCCAGGAGTGTTGATTTTGAAACTAGGCGACCAGACATAACTGCTTCGACCCTAGCACATAGTTGTGCACTCGGAACGTGAGGGATCTTTGTGGCTACCTGAAGGACTGGCACCGGCTAAGCCCGCAAACTTATTAAAATAACTGCTGGTGAATCGCCTCCTAGACCGTTCCAACTCACCAAATTCTGTGGTACATCCGCTTTCGGGGATCTAAAAGGATCTTCGCAAAGTGGGTATCACACCCACCGTACCCTTTACTGGCTAGGAGTGTAGTCGTATGGCGAATCAATCGCGTGACCTGATCATTTTAGGTTCTGGACCTGGTGGATATGTAGCGGCTATCCGTGCCGCGCAACTTGGACGGCAAGTCGCCATCGTAGAGCGCGAGGCGCTCGGCGGCGTGTGCCTCAACTGGGGATGTATACCGTCAAAGGCACTCCTCCGCTCAGCCCAGGTCTTTAACGACATCAAACACGCCAGCTCATTCGGATTCACAACGGGTGATGTGTCTGTTGACTTCAAGCGCATCATCGAGCGCTCCCGCGAGGTGGCCAACAAACTCTCAGGTGGCGTGAACTACCTGATGAAAAAGAACAAGATTGAAGTAATCTCCGGAAACGGAGTTCTTGAGAAGGGCAACAAGCTCGTTGTCACCGACTCCTCCAAAAAGTCCACAACCTACGAGTTTAAAGATATCATCATCGCTACCGGAGCGCGGGCGCGCCCATTCCCTGGCGTCGATGTTGATGGCGAGGTCGTTCATACTGCGCGAACGATCCTTGAAAACAAACGTCTCCCGAAGAAGCTCCTGATTATCGGAGCGGGCGCAATCGGTATCGAGTTTGCGTACTTCTTCAACACCCTTGGAACTCAGGTAACCGTCGTCGAGATGGCGGATCAGATCCTCCCTGTTGAGGATACAGAGGTCGCCCAAACTCTTGAGAAGGTATTTACCAAGAACGGCATGACCATCCGAACCTCAACAGGTGTCGAGAACCTGAAGCGCTCGGGAGCAACCGTAACCGCAAACCTGAAGGGCAAGGACAAGACCGAACAGTGGAGTGGTGACGCCTGCCTCGTTGCTATCGGAATCATGCCGAACACCGAGAACATCGGCCTTGATAAGGTCGGCATCGAGACGAATCGTGGATTCATCAAGGTTAACGAGTACCTTCAAACCAACGTGCCCCACCACTACGCGATCGGAGATGTTGCTGGTGGAGCAGCGCTCGCGCATAAAGCGAGTCACGAGGGTATCGTTGCTGCTGAGGTCGTTGCCGGGAAGTCCAAGCATGCGATGCGATACGACAACATCCCTGGCTGCACCTACTGCCAACCTCAAGTTGCCTCGGTCGGTCTTACTGAGAAAGCCGCTAAAACCAAGGGGATCAAGTACAGAGTCGGAAAGATGCCATTCTCAGCCGTTGGCAAAGCGATCGCCATCGGAGAGCAGGATGGTTTCGTTAAGGTGATCATCGACGACGAGGTTGGTGAGGTGCTCGGCGTACACATCATTCACTCTGAGGCTACCGAGCTTATCTCAGAGGCTGCTATCATCAGATCTCACGAGGGGATTGCGGCGAGTGTGGTAGACACCGTTCATCCTCACCCAACCCTCTCAGAGGCGACTATGGAGGCGATGGCTCTTGCACTCGGACGGCCAATCAATTTTTAGGGAAGCTAACGGCGATCCGATCAAGCTTGAGGTCTACGACCTCGGCTTGATCGACTACGCTAAGTGCCTTGAGCTCCAGAGAAGCTATCACCGCAAGATAATCGACGGTGTACAGGGAGATGTGTTGCTCACGTGCTCACACAACCCCGTCATCACATGCGGAACCTCAACAGAAGAGGCTCACTTCTACACCCCGTCATCTGAAATAGAGTCAGCTGGAACCCCGGTTGTATCCATAGAGCGTGGTGGGAGTGTGACCTACCACGGACCAGAGCAGGCTGTGTGCTATCCCCTCATCAACCTTCACAACCACCGAACCGATGTTGGGTGGTACATGAGATCGCTTGAAGAGGTAGTTCTCACTACCCTCAAAGAGTACGGCATTGAGGGTATTCGAGTACCGGGAAAGACCGGAGTGTGGATCGACGAGAACTCAAAGATAGCCTTCAGCGGAGTTAGAATCTCGCGCTGGTGCACGTTGCACGGATTCTCCGTAAACGTGCTCCCGTGCGCGCACCGATTCGCACCGATCAACCCTTGCGGCCTCGGAAAGATCGCTACCGTATCCATATCCGAATTAACCCCCTCACGACGCGTGACCGTGGAAGAGGTCACAGGAAAATTGATCACGAACTTCATAAAGATCTTTAACTACGAGGCCTAGCAGGGCGATACAGGCGGTGTGATGAGCACTGTTCGCCACCTGACCAAGCTCATCGCTCAACCCCAACTTTATTAAGATTTTCAACTACGATAAGCAGCAAAAAACAATCCTAACCACCTGGCAGGACATATTTTTTTGCGCTCTGGTGTTCTTCCCGGATACCATAGTAGGGTCACCTCGGTGGCTCCTCCGATCGGGAGGAGTAAGAGCAGGAACTGTGACATACACATAAGGTCATTCGTTCAAGCACTGTAACGGAGTGACCACCACAGGGGGGCGACTATGCAGCGAGCAACTAAGGCGGGAACAGAAAAGAGGTCTACCAGCCTCAAACGAGCCTCTGCTGGGTCTGTGGCTCAACTCAGCAATGACCAGCTCCTCTGGTCCTATCGCACCATGCTCCTCTCGCGCTTGCTCGATGAAAAGACCATCACCCTCTACAAACAAAATAAATGCCACTTCCAGATTAGTTGCGCAGGCCATGAGGGCATTCAAGTAGCGGCTGCAAAGGTGTTCCGCGCCGGACAGGATTGGCTCTACCCCTACTACCGTGAAATGGCTCTGATGGTTGGTCTCGGCATGACTCCTGAGCAGATCCTGATGAACGCGATGAACAAGGTGGAAGACCCTAATTCGCATGGGCGCATGATGCCTATGCACTACTGCTCACTTGATCTTCGCGTTCCTCCACAAAGCTCTCCAACAGGCTCTCAGTTTCTCCAAGCAGTAGGGTGCGCGCTCGGTGCGAAGATGAAGCGGCTCGATGAGGTCGTGTACGTCTCTGCCGGTGAGGGAACGTGCTCACAAGGAGATTTTCACGAAGCTTTAAATTGGGCCTCTCGAGAGAAGCTCCCTGTGGTCTTTGTCATTCAAAACAACCTCTACGCGATCTCTGTTCATATCTCAGAGCAGCTTGCCGGTTCAAGCATCGCGACTATCGCGCAAAATTATGAGAATCTTGAGACCGCTCAAGTGAACGGCTCTGACGTGGAGGCTTCAAAGGCTGTGCTCCAAGAGGCTCACGCGCGCGCGCGTCGTGGAGAAGGCCCCACCTTGATTGAGGCCCATGTGCCTCGACTTCAAAGTCATTCTATCTCTGACAACCACCTCAAATATCGAAGCTCCGAGGATCTCGCCAAGGAGCAACTTCGCTGCCCCCTGAGACTCACTCGTGCGCTCCTGCTCGATCGCAAGGCGATAACGCAGGCGAAACTCGAAGAGCTCCACGCCGAGGTAAAGAACGAAGTCGATCAGGCAGCCGACGCCGCAGAGAGAACTCCGGATCCCTCAGCAGCTGATGCCACCTCGCACACCTTCCGAAATGCGACTCCATGGGACGGAATCGTTGAAGGCGAGGCGTCAGGAGAAGAGGTCTTTATCGTTGATGCCCTTAATCACGCTCTTGATGAAGAGCTTGCTCGCAATCCAGATACCTGCATCTTTGGCGAAGATGTCGCGCACGGCAAAGGCGGCGTCTTCACGGTAACAGCTGGGCTCACTGCAAAATACGGTGCAAGTCGCGTCTTCAACAGCCAGCTCGCAGAGAGCTCCATTGTTGGTGCCGCCATCGGTCTCGCCACTCGCGGTCTCAAGCCGATCGCCGAGATCCAGTTCGGCGATTATGTGTGGACGGGTGCCAATCAGATTCGAAACGAGCTCGCCATGCTGCACTATCGATGTGCGGGAGACTATGCCTGTCCAGCGGTGATTCGAATTCCGGTTGGAGGATACATCCGTGGAGGGGCTTACCACTCCCAAAATATCGAAGCCACCTTCGCCCATTTTCCGGGACTCTTCGTTCTCTATCCTTCAAACGCCACTGACGCCAAGGGGCTCCTGAAAGCCGCCATTCGTGCCCAGGATCCTGTGCTCTTTCTGGAACACAAAGGGCTCTATCGCCAGGTATACGCGAAAGGACCTGAAGGGGACGCAGACTTCATCACGCCGATAGGAAAGGCAAAGACGGTCCGACAAGGAACGGATCTCACGATCGTTACCTGGGGAGCTCTTGTACACAAGAGCCTTATGGTTGCTCACATCATGGAATCGAAGGGGCACTCAGTCGAGGTAGTTGATGTGCGCTCTATTGTGCCTCTCGATATCGAGCACATCTTTGAGAGCGTGAGAAAAACCGGGCGGGTTGTTGTTGCCCACGAAGATGTCGTCTTTGGAGGATTCGGTGGAGAGATCGCCGCTCAGATCGCAGAAAGCTGCTTTGAGCACCTAGATGCCCCTGTGAAGCGCGTCGGCATGAAATACGTTGCCGCTGTTCCTCACGCTCCACTTCTTGAGGATATCGTGTTGCCTCAAGTGGAGGATATCAGCCAAGCGGTTGAGGAGCTGCTGGCTTTTTAGTGTGCTCTATCGTCACCTCGCCCTTCTGCCATCGGGGACGAATCGGACATCTTGTGTCAGAGCGTTCTGGGACAAGACGAGGAAGATCAGATCAAGATGATGCGGAAGTCTTCGCGCTACGATATGCATCGCAGGAAACAACCACGTTCATAGAGACCGACCCAAAAAGAAGCTCATCCATATTGTTGACACAGACAAGGGACGAGCATCTTGCCCCGGACGATTCAGACTCTCCTGAGGCCTCAAAGAGGCAGCACCCAACTACTCCGATTCACTAACAAATACTCTCCCCTGGACGTCATCCCCAGCTTCTCTTAGTCTATCTTGTGTGGAAAATACTCGTGCGCCTCATACAACCGTCGGCGTCGTAGACGGTAGTAATGTTATCGTTCGGCAATCGTGGCTCAATCAATGGCCCCTCATCTTTCTCACCGTGATTCTTGAGGCTGCAATCGTTTACGTCAGCATCGTATTTCCTGAGCTCGCCACTTTCTCGGTCAACCTCGGTGCATTCAGCCTTTCAGGTTCGTACCTTCCGATCGTTCCGGTCTTTGTACTCCTGGTAGCCGCTTTCAAGATTTATAACGAGCGCCTCGTCATCACTCCCGAGTACCTCATCCATGTGAAAGGACGGATCTCATGGCGTGAACGATCCTCACGCCTTGAGTACGACCACATCCAGGAGATCGAAACGATTGGGTCGATCATCCAACGCCTTGTAGGACTGGGCGACCTCAACATCCTGCCGATAGGAGCTGGGAATCGCCAGGCGATCCTGATGCGAGGACTCCGTCATCCCCGGGCTGTTAAGGACCTCATTCGAAGTGTGCGGGATTCCGTACCCTCCAGCGCCGACCCGGTACCTGGGGCTCGAACACACAGCACTTCGAGCTCGGAAAACTCGTAACAACTTGCCAAGTCATCGATTAAACCGAATTATTTCCCCACCGAGCCTTTTTTGTAGCCTCTCAACTTTGGACTACCGGGCGACTTTTGGTATGCTAGCGCGGCGCGTATGGTGTTCAGCTCGTACCTCTTTCTCTTCTACTTTCTCCCCATCGTTCTGGGGGCTTACCTCATCGTCCCGCGCGCCGTTAAGAACCTAATCCTCATTTCAGCTAGCCTCTTCTTCTACGCTTGGGGAGAGCCACGATTTGTGGGGCTCCTTTTGGCTCTCTGCGCGATAGACTTTGTGCTCTCTCAGGCGATTGAGCGAAGCCAGGGTCGGTGGCCTAAGGTGTGGCTCACGCTCTCCATCATCATCAACGTATGTGCCCTCGGATATTTTAAGTACGCGAACTTCTTCGTCGGTGAGGCGTCTCGCGTAGTGTCGTGGTTTGGCGCCCCGCCCATTCCATGGCAGACGGTTGTCCTTCCGATCGGTATCTCATTCTTCACCTTTCACAAGATAAGCTACGTCGTCGATGTATATCGACGGATTCGCCCAGCTTGTCACGATCCCATCAAGTTTCTCCTCTATATCCTCTTCTTTCCTCAGCTCATCGCGGGACCTATCGTCAGGTACCATGAGATAGAGAGCCAGTTGCAGAATCGCCCCTCTCGATTACACGACATCTTTGAAGGGATGATCCGATTCTCAATAGGGTTGGCAAAAAAAGTACTCGTTGCTGACATCGTTGGACACACCGCGGACAACGTGTTTGCGCTTAAGGCTAGCGCCCTCTCCCCGGAGCTTGCCTGGCTGGGGTTACTTGCCTACACCGCACAGATCTACTTTGACTTCTCCGGGTACTCCGATATGGCTATCGGTCTTGCTCGAATGTTTGGATTCAGATTTCCAGAGAACTTCAATCAACCATACCTCGCCTCAAGCTTCACCGATTTCTGGCGAAGATGGCACATGTCGTTCGGTCGCTGGATGCGGGAATACCTCTACTATCCGCTCGGAGGGAATAAATGCAGCATAGCGCGACAGTACTTCAACCTCTGGGTGGTTTTTCTCTTCTCAGGATTGTGGCACGGAGCTCAGTGGACCTTCATCTTATGGGGCGTCTGGCACGGCTTCTTTATGACGCTTGAGCGACTCTTCCTCGCCAAGCACCTCTTGAAACTTCCCCACTTCGTTCAGGTGCTTCTAACTCTCTTTATGGTCATGCTGAGCCGAGTCCTCTTCCGAGCTGACAATCTTCCGCACGCAATCATGTACTTTGAGCACCTCGTAAGTGACGCTGGGGTTCGAAAGACCTTGCCACTCTATTCAGTGACTTCAGGTTTTGAGATCTTC
>JALRCK010000059.1 GCA_023262305.1 Deltaproteobacteria bacterium | reverse complement strand
ATGGTAATCTTACGGATGTAACGCTTCTCTTTTTGTGGCTGTTTGGTATCGAGCGGCGCGTCGGGATCTGGCACGTTCAGTCCCTCTTCTTTGATAGTTGCCTCCTGAGCGGTTGCGTTGGGGGCTTGAGCAAAGCCATTGCGTAGCGACAGCACGAACGCTGAGAGGGAGAGTAGAAGCGCTACCGCGATGTGGGAGAGTGTACGAGGCATGGCTCAAACTGCGGTTTATACCCGAAGCCTTAGGCCCCGAAGCCTTAGACTACGGGAGACCAGGGCGGTCACCGAAGATCTTCTCCCATCGGGCTGGGGACAAATCGCGAAAAAAACCTTCGGTCACCTTACGTTACTACTTGTATGATGCCGGGTCCGTCAATCTCATAAGCGGTGAATGGATAATAAATAAATTGTTTGCTGAAGTGTAAGAGAGGTGACCCTTGTATCAGGAATGGGCTGCCGGCTCTATCCAATGTGAAGCACCCATGTGGTGGCAACCCCCGCTGCCGTTTTCAGTGTTCTGGCTTGGGAGGGGTAGGGACGTTATATCGACCTGAATTCATTGACGTCTCTCCGGTTGGTGGCTATCCTGCGCCCGATGTCGTCTTGGGCGTTTTCCCGAAAAATTGCGTTACGTTACCTATGGAGCAAGAGGTCTGAAGCCTTTATCTCTATAATCACCGTTATATCGGTAATCGGTGTTGCGATTGGTGTCATGGTTCTGAATATCGTCATGTCTGTCATGACGGGATTCGAACATGAATTGCGGGAGAAGATCGTCGGAACAGACTCTCACATCGTGATCAACGGTGCCTCAGGTGCTGGAATTTTTGGGTGGAAAGAGGTCGCCGAAAAGATCCGGGGTGTGAGTGGTGTTGCCTCGGTCTCGCCGTTCACCTACCACCAAGTACTGGTTAGGTCTGACAGTAGGGCCTCTGGGCTGCTGATTCGGGGGATCGAAAAGGGGAGCGCTTCAGCGGAACAGGTAGCGCGATACCTTCCGGCTCATCGCTCCTTGGATTCCCTCTTTAACCCGGCGCCAATTAAGGTTCAGCTGGCGAGCGGCGAGGAGACCGAAGCTTCTCTTCCGGGCATTTTGATGGGTCGATCTCTCGCCCAAACCCTCGGGGTTTTTGTGGCCACACCCGTGTCCGTGCTCGCTCCTCAGGTGACCTCTACACCGTTTGGGTTAGTTCCCTCATTCCGCCGCTTCGTCGTGGTTGGCACCTACAGTTCAGGGCTCGTTGAGTATGAGAGTGGGATCGCATACGTGAGCCTCGAGGAGGCCCAGAAGTTCTTTGACATGCAGGGTGGAGTAACCGGTCTTGAAGTTCGTGTTCGGGATATAAATTCTGCTCCTGAGATCGCCCGGGCGATCCATGAAGCGACAGGGGGGCTCAACTCGGGTCTCTCTGTGCGCGACTGGACGGTAACTAATAAGCCGTTATGGGACGCAATCCAACTTGAGAAGCGCGTGTACTTCATCGTTCTCCTGCTGATCATCGTGATGGCATCCTTCTCGATCGTTACAACGTTGATCATGATCGTCTTGGAGAAGCGGAAGGATATCGCAATCATGAAGACCCTCGGTGCATCTACGCCGAGTATCGGGCGAATTTTCCGGATCCAGGGTGCTGTTATCGGTGGTCTCGGGACCGCAATCGGACTCGTACTAGGATTCGTTGGGTGCTGGGCGCTCAAGACATATGGGTTTCCCATCGATGAGCGCATATTCCAGATGTCCACCCTGCCGGTGAAAATTGAGCCCTTTAATTTTGTGATGGTTGGAGTCTCGGCGTTCTTCATCTGCTTTGTGGCGACCATTTATCCGGCGCGTCGAGCCGCCAGTCTCGAGCCCAGCGAGGTCCTTCGCTATGATTAGGAGTTGTCGCTGATGCGAATAGAAGTTGAAAACCTCACCAAGCGTTACCGCGACGCGCACAGAGAGCTGGCCGTTATTGAGAGCCTCACGTGTTCGTTTCCAGATAAGGGGGCTGTCGCGATTATCGGCAGATCGGGAACCGGGAAATCAACTCTGATGCACCTTCTCGGAGCTCTCGACAGCCCCACCTCAGGCACTGTGCGATACGACGGTAAGGCTATTAGCGCCCTCAGCTCTGATGAGCGAGCAGCCTTTCGAGCAAAGCACATCGGGTTTATCTTTCAGTTTCACCACCTCCTGCCGGAGTTTACGGCCCTTGAAAACGTAGCGTTGCCACTGGTCATGGCGGGAACGGCAGAGGGAGAGGCGAATGAGCGCTCGCAGGAGATCTTGGCGAGGGTGGGGTTGGCTGATCGCATGACTCACCTTCCTTCGCAACTTTCAGGTGGAGAGCAACAACGCGTCGCAATCGCGCGAGCATTAGTGGCCCGTCCGGCTGTGATCTTGGCTGATGAGCCAACGGGTAACCTTGATTTGGCAACAGCTTCAGAGGTTCAGAAGCTCTTACTGGCCATGAATCGGGAGCAGGGGAGTACCCTAATTATCGTCACCCACAACCATGAGTTAGCGCGAAGTTTAGACATGGTTTTTGAGATGCATCCAGGGGGTGCTCTTGTGGGTCTGCAAGACGCTCAGGGGGCACATGTCTAAGGCCGGAGAGTACTTTATGGTGATTCCTTCCTCTTTCCGACTCTCATGGAAGCGTATCCTCTGTAGTCTGGGTGTCCTGGTCGCCACGGCTTTTGCACGTCCATGCGTAGCCCAGGTTGGAGATGTGTACTCTGTGTCAGGAGTGGTTATCCAGGGGAATCGACGAATCGATACGAGCGCTATCAAGGTGCAGATAAAGGGGTCCTACGGACACGTTACCAGTGAGCAGATAAATGAAGATCTGAAGACCCTCTACAACAGCGGATTCTTTGACCAGGTTACCGTGAGCGTTGTAACGGAACCGTCGGGTGCGCGAATGCTCAAGTACACCGTGGTAGAAAAGCCGGTAATAAGAAAGGTGCTTATCAAGGGAAACGATGAGGTCTCTGAGAGCGACCTCTCCGACGTGCTTAAGTTTGATGCCGGTCGTTTCGTCGATAAGGCCAAGATTCAGGCGATGATCCGCAAAGCTGAGAGCTACTATCAGGGGCAAGGGTTTTATGATGCCACGCTGGACTACACAACGGCACCGGTTGGTGAAAATGAGGTGGATATCACCTTTGTCGCAAAGGAGGGGCAGCGTTATCGCGTTCGAGAGGTGAAGGTAGAGGGCGCAAAGGACCTTGACGAAGATGACATGCTCTCAAAGCTCCAAACAAAGGAGTATAATTGGTGGATCTCATGGCTGCTCGGCACCGGTCGCGTGAACGAAGAGATGACGGAAGCTGACAAGCAGGTCTTGAGGCAGTACCTGATGGACCACGGTTATCTTGAGGGAGCTGTTGGAGAGGCAGTGATCGAGAAGCGAGATGATGGACTCTACGTCACCTTTGATGTGACGGAGGGGAATCAATATTCCATCGGAAAGATAACGGCCTCTGGGGATCTTGCTAAGGATTCGACCGAGTACACACTGGAGGGAATTAAGAGCGAGTCCGGAGAGGTCTTCAACGCTACCGAGGTAAGAAACGACATCTTTACGATTACGGACAAGTTCTCTGATGAGGGGTACGCGTTTGCGAACGTTGTGCCGAACACGAACATCAATAAAGAGGCGAAGACGGTAGATCTTAATTTCGCCAGTACCAAGGGCAATCTCGTGTATATCAACCGCATAAATGTAAGCGGTAATGAGAAGACCTACGACAACGTGATACGTCGCGAGCTCAAGATTGAGGAGCAGCAGCTCTATTCAGGCTCCAAAATAAAGCGGAGCCAGACCCTGCTACAGCGTCTCGGGTACTTCGACGAAGTCGGAATTACGAATCAGCCGACCAGCGATCCGAATAAAGTCGATCTGGATGTTAACGTAAAGGAGGCAACCACCGGAAGCTTCAGCGCGGGCGCGGGATATTCGACCAACAACGGGGCGATATTTAACACCAAGATTCAGGAGAGTAACCTCTTTGGAACAGGGAGAAGGGCAAACCTCAATCTTGATTTCGGTTCGCAGATCAGTAACCAGATCATCTCGATCGATGACCCACGGATTAACGACACCTACCTTTCCGGAGGGGTTGATCTCCTTCGGACAACGCGGGTATTTGAGGATTTTAATCGCGAATTGATGGGCGGAGCCGTTTCAGTTGGGTATCCGGGAGAGCAGATCTTTGGAGAGCTCCTCCAGGATATAAATTTCAGCCTTAAATACGAGCTACTGAAAATCGACATCTATGATGTTGACGATGATGCAGCGCAGTTAGTGAAGAGCTCAGCTGGTACATCTTCGGCATCCTCGATAACCCCCAGTATCATCAGGAATACCATCAATAACCCGATGAATCCGACTCGAGGTTCTAAACTCATTCTCCAGTCGGAGGTAGCTGGGCTTGGTGCTGATCAGGACTTTGTGCTCTTCGAGGTTCGAAACTCTTGGTACTATCCGCTCCTTGAGTCGTCCTATGGCGATATCGTTATTTCAGATCGTACCAACTTTGGGTACGGGGAGAGCTTCAACGACGATCCATTCCCGCTCTATCGACGATTCTTTCCGGGAGGTATCAACTCGGTCCGTGGTTACAGAAACCGCTCGCTCGGACCGGTGGATCTCGATGACCAGGTGTACGGCGGTAACAAGCAGCTCGTGAATAATCTTGAGCTGATCTTTCCGCTCGTTAACTCAGCAGGCTTTAGGGGAGTTGTATTCTACGACTTCGGGCAAGCCTATGATGACAACAAGCCGATCGCTCTCGATGAGCTGCGCCAGGCGTGGGGCTACGGTATTCGATGGGCCTCGCCGATGGGACCCATCCGCGTAGAGTTCGGATACCCGATCGACAAGCAGCCAGGGGATTCTATGCAGACGATGTTCTCGTTCGGTGCACCGCTGTAAACTCGTATCTTCAGAGGTTTAGGCTGCTCTTTATTAACTGAGCATAAGGCGTATGCTAGGTGAGTAACTCTTTTGTATCGCACTAGATGTTTACCGCCACAGATATTCGTCGACTATCGAGCGTACCCGAAACCATCCGTCACGGACGGGAGGGAGTGGTGTTCATCGGTTCCGAGTACGTCGTCAAGGAGCAGCGCGCATTGAACGGCGTTGATGCGGACATTCCGTGTCATCTTGCGGAGCGTCGTCGTCGCGCTGTCCACGGATTTTTTAACGCACTGGGTAGTGGTAGCCCCCTCTCGTTTGAGAGCGGAGAGATGCCTGCGTGGGCGCCCACAACAAGAGAGACACTTGAATTTGTGCCGGTGATACAAGCCTCATCTGCAGGTGAGAAAGCGATTGGCGTGCTGCCACGAATTGAGGGGCGAATGTGCCTCAAACCAAGCCCTCGGTTGTACGAAGCAGCTCGTATTGTGGGTGCGCAGGTCGATGCATTTGGCGACGATAATGTGGTCGTATCGCAGCATGAGGGGGTTCGACGATTCACCATCCTTGAGACCATCGGAGGTATTGGGCTTGAGGGGGTGCTGCAACTTCAAGCGCTGTGGAGGATAGGGGGCGAGGAATTCTCCCGGGCGCTCTATTTTTATACTCAGGCCTCTCTCTTCGATGGGATCGCGGGAGTGCCAACGGCCCCGTGGGAGGGGATGCAGTTTGCTATTGAGTGCGGCTTTCGTCGAATGGCGGGAGATGACCATTTTCAAGAGGTCGTTCGACCTGCGGTGTTCTGGCATGCCGTGAATCAAGGTGGCAGGGAGGGACCGCATGATGCTCTCGCTCGGCTTGAGGTCTCTCGGATGGAGCGGATGATCGGTTCATCATGGCCGTACCATGAGCTCGACACCATCAGTTTTACGAATGCGGCTGATTTTGGTCTCGTTCCTGGATTCGTCGAATGCCTACGAGGGAAGCGGGTGGAGATGGTTGCGGCTATGGGGCGACTCAAGCCTTTACCCACAAACTCAGTAAAGGTCCAAAAATAAGCCGCTTTTCGGGGATCAGCCAACCAATCTTTTGCATGTTCACTTCGGCAACTTACCGGATCGCTTATGGGGAGTGCATTTTTTAGAATATTGTTTTCAAGAAGCTTTCTACTGGGTTGGCTCGTCCTATACAGAGCGGTCGATACTTTGAATCTTTCAGAAAAATTTTACGATGCCCGCTATCTACGTGGTGACCTACCATGAATTCAATCACATTGCGCGGAACGTGCCGCTTGATAGCCGCTTTTTAAAGACTGACAAGAACTTCATATTTTATCTCATAGACCAGAAGGTGCCCGAGGCTCTTGAGGGCAAGAGGTGTATTATCGAGAGCCACATCGACGAGACCTTGGTGTACCCTGGGCGACTCTACCTTGCTGAATGGACATTTCTGCTTGCGGAGTACAGACACCGATTTTGTGAATATCCATTCTTCTTTACGTCCTCCCGGTTTTACGAGAAGAACACGACCCTACGAACAGATCTCAATCTCGAGTGGGATCGATTGTTTTCATTCTTTGATCGCTATCAGTGGGGATTTCTCCCGAGTTATGACCGTACGGCTCCCTTCCTCGATGTACGGACACCCGTTATTCCAACGAGCAAATACTTTACTGACTCGGGAATCCGTTTGTTGTCAGAACTCTATGGCCCCGAATTTAACAACCCTCGCACGAGTCCTTACAGCGGCGATTTTTACTGCAACTATATCGGATTTCGTGACCGGTCGGCACTTGAGGCGTACGTCAGTTATTATCTCCCGATTATAGACCGTTTCTTTACGCCTGATTGGACGCCGAAAGAGGACCTCAAAAAATACCTCGTCATGGAGTCAAACTATAGATGCTTCAAGCCATTCACCCTGCTGCTTGAGGCGGGCAGCCATCAGTTCTTCTTTGATAGTCGAACCCCATACTTCGCGATGAACTATGATGGGTACTACGAGGTGCATGAGAGATCGCAAAGCTTTGCGCGAATTAGTCCTGTTGTCACGGCGGATTCCCAACAGGAAAAGGTCTTGGGTGGGCGATCGATTCGAATTGCTAGTCATCCACTACGGGAGCCAAAGCCGCTGGTCTCTGCGCGGAATGTGGCTCGTCCCACCCGGTTATTGGCCTCCGATCCGATCTTGAGCTTCAAGCTGAGGGGGCTCTTCGAGGAATGCCCGTTCCATCTCGATCTTGATTCAGGGTACGGCCTCCCGATGCTTCATCACTATTTCGATTCAAAGAGGGGTGTGTGCGTCGATGGAGCCGACTACAATCATGCTCCGGTGGTCAACAACCTTTGGCAGGACTACTCCACTCAGGCGATTAATGGGGATTCCTACGGGCACCTGCGCATTACTGCTGACGATTCGGGCGCCCCGGTTTTATTTGACCTCGTTACTGCATTTGACATCCCTCCTCTCAAGCAGCACCTCTACGGTAATTTCGTGCGCAACATCCTGGTGCATCTGCGTCAACACGCGATCGTGGTGCTTAATTTTGAGGAGGGTAGTCTTGACCACTCAGAGTACATTCTATCGCTCTTTGCTCGCGAGGGGATGGTTGAGAGCACTGAACTCAAGGCATACCTGACCCCTAGCACATGGCTCATCTGTGTGCCAGGTGATGAATCACTGAGGGTCCTTACGAATGCGGCGGACCTCTTCCAGAAACGACTGGACCGCGCCGTGGGCGCGCGAGACTATACGTTGCGATATCGGGAAAGCATCATAGCGGCGGTGGAAACCATGAGGGAGCTTATCGAAATCTCTCCTGACAACCGCTGGACGACCTATCTGCTCCATCTAAAAGATGTTCTGGAGGGGCTCTCAGTGCAGCCGGGTGCATAATCGATGTGAGAGTTAGGCTCTCAAGATAGAGCTCTCGGTGCTCCCTTGAGGGTCTGCCTCGGTATTCTTGGGCGCCTGCTCCTCCTCGTGTTCATAGAAGAGCTGGGTGCGAGGGCGGCGCCTGATGAGGGTAACGGTGTCGTGATACCCTTGCTCCATGAGCGCGTTTAAGTAGTCAGGGTCGAGTGCTCCGTAGGACATGACCTCGTATGCGAGGTCCTCTCCGAGCTTGGCTTTAACGAGGGTAAAGAGGGGCCACAGGGCGCCACACGCGTGCATGAACTTCTTGTGAGAGTTTCCGACTGAGGCTTTGAGCAAGGGGCCGAGCGCCGACTGCGGTCGGATGGTCAAGGTTTGGGGCGGGCGAAGGCAGAACGTGTCCGACTCGGCAGGCACCTCCCAAGTTGGTCGCGTATCATGCGGCTCGCCGTAGTGATCAAACCACCACGAGCGACCCGAGATGTCGATAATAATGATTCGGTGTGCTCCGAGGCGTACGGCAGGATCAACGGGAACGTTTTGGGATATACCTCCATCGACAAGGCGAACCTTGCCTCTCTCCGTGTCGATCTCAACAGGTGGGAGAACCGATGGAAGAGCGGCGGAGGCAAAGCCATGTTTTGCAGTGAGCTCGTTCACGTAGCACACGTCAAAAGTGGCGCCACTCATCTGCTCAGGACCGATCTGCTGGTGGGAGCTCAAGAAGAGCAGTGGCTTTCGGGAATCACCTTCCAGTGTGGTCATTACTCCGACAGCTTTGAGTGTCGCAGAGCGTCCCTCAGGGGTGAGACCCCCGTTCGTCTGAAGCGCAGAGTCAAGCTGCTCGCGAAGCGGCTCGGGATCAAAGAGAGTCACCTTTGAGCCGTGTGGACCGGGAGCAAGGTATTGCTCCGCTGCAATACGAATCGCCCGAAGAAACGCGCGAGCCCGAGTCCCTGAAAAAGTATTGCTAAACGTTCGCTCTCGCCATAGCTCCTCCAGGAGCGTGATTGAGTGGCTGAAGCTGGTCTTAAGTCCTGCTGAAACAACCAGACCGTTAACTGCGCCGATGCTGCTCCCGATGATGTAGGAAGTCCGATCGAGGTCCTTTGAGATTACCTGGCTGAGCGCTTTGAGTGCTCCTGCTTGATATGCTGCCCTAACTCCACCACCGGACAGCACTATCCCCAAATCGCTAGGGTTTGGCTCTAGCGACCGGTGAACCTGTACCGCAATTTGGTCCTCTCCTTGGGGGCGTCTCTTCATAACTTACACGACGCTACTTTGTGCCTATAGTAAAAGGTCGGCTCACCACCGCTAACCTTAACGTTTTCGGGCTATTTAGCGCCTAACCTCTTTATTTTGATGCCCTGAGCGACCAATTCAGTGCGCGTTAAGACCTGAAATCAAGCGGTTGGGACATCGAGCTAGTCAGTGCTCTCTTGTTAGATGAGTGTGGGGTCTCAAGGCTAAGAGGGCAATACTAAACCGGAATCTTTATGAAAACCCTCCAAGACGGTCACACGTAGTCGACGTCTATTGTGTGTGCTAGCCTTCCGGCGGCTCACGTTTTTCAGCAAGGGACGGGATGAATCAGGGGCGAAGAATTATCACGGTGGATGGCGTCGGAGCGTCCGGCAAGAGCGCCTTAGCTCGCCTCCTTGCAGAGCGTTTAGGATACGCACATCTCAATTCCGGCTTGCTTTATCGAGCTGCCGCGTACCTTGTCATGCAAAGCGGTGTTAAGGTTGAGGATGCGGCAGCGGTTCAAGCCTTGCTGCATACTCACGCAGTGGCGCTGAAGTACGACCGTACAACAGGCAATTGCGTTTTGATCGACGGGGTAGCTCGTGATAGTGAGCTTCAATCTCAGGAGATATCGCGTCTCGCCTCTC
>JALRCK010000599.1 GCA_023262305.1 Deltaproteobacteria bacterium | reverse complement strand
TGCTGCCTGATGAGAGAGAGATGAAACGCACGGTCGAACTAAACCAAATTCGACAGGTAGGGGCAAGATAAGTCGATAGGAATATCCTTTTTTCGCTTTAACCGGCGCCCAAGGAGTTGCCTGCACTCTCAATTGTCGGATTGCGAACCGATGCAAATCGTATTGAGATGTCGACCAAAATTGCCTATCCATCTCATTACTCTATGCTCCGATTCAATTTCAAGTTTTCAGCCCTCGCCTGCCTCGCTGCAACCACCATCTCAACCTCTTTCGCTGCGCCCCACTCTCACTCCCAATCGCCCTACATGCCCCAACCCAAAGAGATGACGGTTTTCGTCGGCAAGAGAGTAATCACGATGGACCCTGCTCTTCCTGAGGCACAGGCCGTTGCCATAGCTGACGGAAAGATAGTCTCAGTAGGAACCCTTGAGAGCCTCAAGCCTTGGCTCTCAAAGTATCCTCACTCGATCGACCGCCGGTTCGCCGATAAGGTGATATATCCTGGGTTCGTTGAAGCTCATGGACACCCCCTCATTGGTGGTACCACCCTCACACGCCCTCCGCTTACCTACCTTCCCCTCCCAAGTCCTTACGGTGCAACATTTCCAGGGGTGAAGAGTCAGGAAGCTGCGCTCGCACAACTTAAGAAGTACTCCGATGGGATGGCGAACCCAACAGAACTCCTTGTATCGTGGGGCTACGACCTCTCGGCAATTGGGAAGCCTCTCAACAAAGAGATCCTCGACTCAGTTTCAACAACCCGGCCAATCGTGGTGTGGGATTCATCTGAGCACAACAGCTTCGCCAACACCGCGGCCTTAAAGAAGTTCAACATCACAGGAGCGGGTGCCGCGAAGGTGCTTGGCGCTAAAGTAAGCTCCGACGGCTCGCCAACGGGTGAATTTTATGGCGTTCTCGCCTCCACATTTCTCCTCACTCCCGTCCTGGCCGACCTCCTGACACCGGAACAGGCCCTGCAGAACTTCCAGTATGTGAGCGATCTCTCTCAGCAACACGGAATTACGACGATGAGCGAGCTCGACTTTGGTGCCATGAGCATAGAGAACGAGCACAAGCTCTTCCAGAAATTCTCCACATCTCCGGTAGCCAATCAGCGCACTGTGCTCGTCTCGAACAACGCAACCTTCTCTGAAGAGTACGGATCCGATGCGCCAGAGAAGGTAAAAGAGCTGGAGCAGAGCAGCACGGACATGCTGATGTTCAAAGGTGTAAAGTTTTTCAGCGACGATGCGTATCTTGCTAACACGATGATGGTTCAAAATCCTGGATACGTTGATTGGCATGAGGGAGTTATCTTCAACAAGAGCCCTCAGGATTTCGCTGATGCACTGTGGCCGTGGTGGAAAGCCGGTCTCCATATCCATGTCCATTCAAACGGAACGATCGGAAATGACTATACCGTTAAAGCGCTCCAGCTCCTCCAGGATAAGAAGCCTCGGTTCGATCACCGCTTTACGTTTGAGCACTATGGCCTCTCCTCAAGCATGAACGTGCGGAAGATCAAGGAGCTCGGAGCTGTAGTGAGCGTCAACCCCTCATATGTCTATGCTCGAGCCCACATCCAAAAGGATAGCCTTGGAAGCGACCGAGCTGCCGTGGCGACCCGACTTGGAAACCTAGTTCGCGAAGGGGTTGTAACCTCCATGCACTCGGATACCCCTGTGACGGCTCCTCTGCCACTTCACCATGTCTGGTTTGCGGTGACCCGTTCTGA
>JALRCK010000598.1 GCA_023262305.1 Deltaproteobacteria bacterium | reverse complement strand
GCTTGAAAAGGTTGCCAAGTCTGGAGATAAAGCCGCCAAAGCGCGGGTCACCCTCCTTGAGGGGTTGGAGTCCTGGCTTAATCAAGGTAAGCCAGCTCGTTCATTCAAATCCTCGCCAGCATTCTCGGGCACTGAGGAGGATTGGTCTGAGGTCTCGGGGAATCTTTTGACCTCAAAGCCGGTGCTTTTCGTGGCGAATGTTCACGAGAAGGATCTCCTGCACGTTCCAACACCCGGCGGTTCTCATCCGATCGACGCGCTCGCCTCGTACGCTGCCGAACTGCATGCGCCGATGGTAACGATCTCTGGGCAGGTTGAAGCCGAGATAGCTGAGCTCAACGCTGCTGAGCGTAAAGATTTCCTCGCCTCCATGGGAGTTGAAACATCGGGACTCGATCGCCTCACCATAGCTGGTTACAAACTACTAGAGCTGATCACCTTCTTTACCGTTGGTCCCAAGGAGGCTCACGCCTGGACAGCAAAGGGAGGGAGCACAGCCCCTCAATGTGCTGGCAAAATTCACTCGGATTTTGAGCGCGGATTTATTCGGGCCGAGGTCATCTCGTATCATGATTACGCATCGGCGGGCAGCGAGGTCAAAGCCAAAGAGAATGGCAAGATGCGAACCGAAGGCAAGGAGTACATCATGCAAGATGGTGACATCGTGCACTTCCGGTTCAACGTCTAAGCAGTCTGTCCCCGACCGTTAAGATCCTGAAATACCACGGAACGACTGCACGTAGAGTGACGCAACAACTCTCGCAACGCTGTTTGGGCGGGATGAGTGTCGTTCAGACCCCTCAACGCATCTAATCCTTGCGGCGCCTCACTCCAGAAATAGTTCCGGATCGTGCGCCCCCTGTTGATTCTCATGAATCAGAGAACCCGTCCCGTCCTGCTATCGTTAGCCTTCACGGTCACATCTCTCGTTGTGGGTCTTGTCTCATACGCGGCTCTCCAAGCTGAAGAGACCGCACAACAACTCGTTCTTGGTTCGGTTCCGGTGAGCCCAATCACGTACACCATCAAGCATGCACAAGCACCCACAGAATGCGCTGGTTCGCTTGATATCTCGGTCGATACGGCGAACAATCAGGCGGTCGTCACCGTGAAGGGATGGATGCTGTTTGGCGCTTTCGGTCGATCAGAAACCGCCACATTTGAAGCCTCACTCGTATTCAATGCGCTCGGTCAACTGAGTGCTTCATTCATGCGGTGCACCTCGGTCAACGGCTCAATTCGTTTGGGAACGCTGGGAGTCAATCCGATTACGGCTCAGGTATTTAAGGGCGTGGACAACTCTCCACCTCTTTTTGAGCAGGTGATCACTGGACCGATCGAGCTGAAGCCGCGAAACGGTCGCTACGAAATCATCGCGCCACAGCTCTTGCGTGTTAGCTCCGCCCTGCCCAACTTCGAGCTACCGATCTCCCTTGAGGTTACCCCCAATCAATCCTGCACCCAAGCAGACGCGCAGGCTATCGACCTGACACCCATACTCCAAACACTCGCGGCGTTCTCTCAAAAAGTGCGAGGGGCACTCCCCCCGTTATGAGAGCAGTTATTACCCTTCTCAAACCTAAAATGCTCGCAGTGCGCAACCGGCTGACAAAGGGAGGCGCATCGTCTCATCGAGGACAGGCGCTCGCCATCGGAGGCTTCTCCCTGATCATAATGTTCGGTCTCTTCTTTGGAACACGATGGGCTCTCACGCAGCTCATCAACATCCCCTTCTTAGT
>JALRCK010000597.1 GCA_023262305.1 Deltaproteobacteria bacterium | reverse complement strand
GTCGTATTTCACTCGGCGTTCCGGTCACATCGACTGCCCCCAGAGCGATAGCCTCTCTCGGCATACCAAAGACAACGCAGGACCGCTCATTCTGCGCAAAGGTAACAGCTCCCTTTTCATGAAGCTCACGCATCCCCTGAGCACCATCAGCACCCATCCCGGTCAGAAGCACCGCCGTGATCTTAAGGTCGGTGATGACGGCGGCAGATTTAAACAAAAAATCAACACTCGGTCGATGCCGATTTACCGGCGGTCCGTCGGACCTAAGGATCGTGAGCCTGCCCCTCTTTCCCCTGATCCCCAGATGGCGGTCATCATCTGCCACATAGACATGTCCTGCCTCAATCGGGGCTCCGTCGGCACACACCCCCAACGAGAGCCTAGAGTTTTGGGCAACCCTCTGGGCAAACGCGTGAGCGAAATACGCTGAAATGTGCTGAACGAGAAGGATTGGAGGACAGTCGGATGGCATCGACTCAAGCAAGCACATCACGGCCTCAGTGCCGCCCGTACTCGCCCCAATGAGGATGACATCAGGGCGCTCCTGGCGAACAGCTCCTCGAACCGCGGAGACCGGCTGAGTCTTGTGCGCGCCGTACGACCGGGGGCGGGACGACTTCGATATCGCCGCCACTCTGTCAGCAAAATCATCACTACTCACCGACGACTTTTCGATGTAGTCCTGGGCACCGTTCTCTAGCGCACCAAGGATAGATAAAGCTTGAGCCGCTCCACTCTCGCTGACTATGATGACCGGAATCCCCAAACCAGCGAGGCGTCTCGAATTGAGCCAGGTTGTGCCATCCAGCCCCGGCATAGTGACATCAAGCGTGATCACGTCGACACTGTGCTTCTCCAAAAACTCAGAAGCCTCCTCCGCTGAAGCAACGGAAAAAGCCGTAAGTCCACCTTTCTCAAGGGACCGCTCAATAGCCATTCGTGCAGTCGGAGAATCATCAACTACCAAGACTCGGCACGCAGACTCTCTGGTGCGCGCGGAATCACCAAACCCTCGTCGTTTGACGTACGTCGAATCTCCGAGGAATCGCAATCCGTGCTTGCCTGGATCAATCCCCTCGCTGTGCCCCAAAAAAAGTGCCCCATCAATCTTTAAGGCGCTCAAGAGCCCGCTCACCAACGATGGAACATCTGCAGAGTTGAAGTAGATGAGGACATTTCGGCAGAAAATGTACTCGAATGCATCGCGGCGACCTTGAGAGATCGTTCGCAGGTCATCCACCTCAAACGAGCAACGCTTACGAACTTCTCGGTTCGGGGCAAAGAACCCACTCTTGCGCCCCTGACCAACGTCACAGAATCGCTTATATTCCTCGGGGATGAGAGAAAACGCCACAGCACCGTATACGCCGCGAGAAGCGTGGGCAACGGATATCGGGTCAATATCAACACCATGAACGTGGTACTCAAATCCGGGAACTTGGCGACGAATACCCTCAAGCATTAGGGCAACTGAGTATGCTTCCTCGCCCGTTGAGCAACCGGCGCACAAAATATGGATAGTGGTGAGTTTCTGCTCCGTGATCTTCTGCCGAACACTCGCTTCAAGTTTCTCGAAGTGGGGAAATTCCCTAAACCAACTCGTTGTATGAATCGTCAATGCTGAGACCAAAAGCTCACTCTCGACCTCATCGCGCATCGCATACGCTAAGTAGCTCTTCAATGATCTCGCCCCAAGGTAACGTATGCGCCGCTCCACATTTGATGCCAGAACCTCTCGCC
>JALRCK010000596.1:1492-1743 GCA_023262305.1 Deltaproteobacteria bacterium | reverse complement strand
GATCGCCGAGAGCTGGAATGTGGACAAACTCGATCCCAAGATCTCCTCGAGCCGGAAGTCTCAAGTCGGAGAAATCATCGACCACCGAGCCCAAGACGGGTGGTCGCTCAGCGAAGGGGGAAACCTTGGATATCATCGAGGTTACAGCATCTCGCGCTACCCGCAAAACTTCACGTACATGCATGCCCCGAAATCCTCCCAAACAAAAAAAACATCCTTACGCACATCCAAGAGACCTTCGCAGAATAAAC
>JALRCK010000596.1:0-1456 GCA_023262305.1 Deltaproteobacteria bacterium | reverse complement strand
TTTTTAGAGTCTCCCTGCCTCTTTCGTCGCGTGAAGAGCGAGAGAGATCGCATCCGTCACAACCAGCCAGCGAGAGCGATCCTCAGTCGGCATTAAATATGATTGCTCGTAGCCGATCCGAGCCGCGCGGCGCGTAAGGCGTTACCTACAGCCAACAAGTCGATCGCCTCTTGGAGCAGCGCTCCACTAACCGGCGCAAGAAGTCCCGCCGCCGCCAAAAACATGCCTCCGACACTCAGGAGCATTCCGCCAACAGCGCTCTGTAAAGCAACAGCGCGCATGTGGCTACTGATGTGCAAAAACTGGTCAACTTTACGAAGAGACGGCTCAAGAATGACAGCACCCGCGGCCTCCGAGGTAATGTCACTTCGGGGACCAAACGCCACTCCAACCGTCGCCGTCGTAAGAGCGGGAGCATCATTGATGCCATCACCAAGATAAAGGGTCTGCGCGCGGGATGTTTCATCGCGCACGATCTGAACTTTTTCTTCCGGTGATTTTCCAGAGTAGACCTTTGTGATGTGCAACTGACGAGCGAGATATTGAACCTCCTCATCTCTATCGCCTGAGAGAAGAATAATCTCCTCGAAATTGTGGTGTGGACCAAGGTGCCGAACGAACTCCTTACTATCGGGTCTCGCTTCATCTTGAAACCTAAAGACCGCAGCTGGCTTATCATCAATAAAAACAAGGCACTCAAGACCGCTCGGCGCCGCTGAAAACATCTTGGCGAGCTCCGGCGACACCGCTCGCCTGCCCGTGATCAAGACCTTTCTGCCCGCCACCACTCCGCAGAGCCCCTGTCCCGGTATCTCCCGCACATCTGTAGCGTCATTCAAAGCCATATTCTTTGAAGCCGCGGCTTGAATCACTGGCTGAGCGAGCGGATGCTTTGAGAATTTTTCAAGGCTTGCTACCAGCCCAAGTACCTCGCTCTCTGAGATACCAAGAGCCTCGATCTGAATGAGCGATGGCTCCCCAATGGTGAGAGTGCCGGTTTTATCCGTGATGAGCACGGTGCATGTGTGCGCGCGCTCCAAAGCGATCGGGTCCTTAATGATAATACCCCGCTTAGCGGACCACGAGATCGCTCCGATGATTGCAACCGGTATTGCTATAATAAGAGGACACGGAGTCGCCACTACTAAGACCGCCAGAAACCGCTGCGCCTCTCCCGAAAATCCCCACGCGAGAAGCGCGATGGCCACGGCGGTCGGCGTGTAGAGAGCTCCTAGTTTATCCGCCAGGCGCCTCATTCTCGGTCGCTTTTGACGTGATTCATCCATGACCTGCATGATCTTTACATATCGGGAGTCACGCGCCTCGCGAAGGGCCGAGATGACGAGCGCCCCTTCACCGTTAATAGCTCCCGAGATCACTTCACACCCCGGGGTTTTCGAGATCCGATAGGGTTCCCCCGTGAGATATGATTCATCCATCGAGGATCGACCGTCTA
>JALRCK010000595.1 GCA_023262305.1 Deltaproteobacteria bacterium | reverse complement strand
AAAGAGTGTTGTCTCTTGGAATGACGCGTTCTTGAAAGGTCTGGTCCAGGGCGGCAAGCTCTGCATCGTCGAGAAGTGAGAACAGTTTTATTGAGCGAAGGAAATCGGAAAGGGAATGAGGTGAATGTTCCGCGGCGCTGGACATAAGAGCCTCCTTGATGAGGTGAAATCCTCTCAATAGTTACCGAGGGCGCTAAAAAATGCTAGTGTCGGCATGCCTACGGGAGCTGCATGCTCCGCACGAGGGGGTCTCATGTCTTTTCAGTCGGTAGCTCAGGAATTGCTCGGCACGTCTCGATACGTCATGTCAGCCTACCTGAGCGATATGACAGATGAAGATATACTGATCTGTCCTGTGGCGGGGGCGCATCATGCGGCTTGGCAGCTTGGACACCTCATCAGTAGTGAACGCCGCATGGTGGAGGGGGTTCGAGCGGGATGTGGAGTAGACCTCCCCGCCGATTTTGAGGCGGTTCACGCCAAAGAGGTGGCGCATGAGGTCGTTGCTGGGTGTCTGCCAATCGCTCGATACGTCGAGCTTTTGAGCACTCAGCGAGCAAAAACCCTTGCGCTCTTGCTGGATCTCAAGGAATCCGATTTTGACCGTCCCGCTCCGGAGTTCATGCGGGGGTATGCACGACACGTCTCCTCCGTCTTTCTTTCGATCGCCAGCCACGAACTGATGCATGCAGGGCAGATCGCCGTGATACGGCGGCTGCTCGGTAAGCCCGTAGTGGTGTAGGGGATGCAGACCGGTATCGACCTCCCCAAGTATGACATGTTGTGTTCGTTATTTCAGTGAGTTAGCCCGATTTTTCCAGCTTCAGGAAAAACAGGGGGCGACTGGGTTTAGAATCCCCAGTGTGATACCATTCGCTGCGGTAGTTTTTCCAAGGGAGGGATATGCGGGGCATATCAGTCGTCATTCCAGTATACAACGAGGAAGAGAACGTGGCAGAGGGGTTCCGCGAGGTGTCGTCGGTTCTTGAGCCCCTCGGATTGCCGTACGAAGTGATTTACGTGGATGATGGATCGCGAGATAAGACGGTGGCCACCCTCCTTGAATCAGCTGGTAACGATCCCCATCTGCGCTTAATTCAGCTCCGTCGCAATTTTGGGCAGACCGCTGCCATGTCAGCCGGCTTTGATCACTCTCAGTACGATATCGTTATCGCGCTCGATGGAGATCTACAGAACGATCCCAAAGAGATCCCCCAGATGGTCGCCAAGCTCGATGAGGGGTACGACCTGGTGTGTGGATGGCGCAAAGCTCGTCGAGACAAGTTCATCAGTCGAAGACTTCCGAGCATGATCGCAAATAGGTTGATCTCCTACTGCACTGATGTGCGGTTGCACGATTATGGGTGCACCCTGAAGGCGATGACCGGAGATGTTGCTCGAGGTCTTCGTCTCTATGGCGAGATGCATCGCTTTATCCCAGCATTGGCAAACGAGATGGGGGCTCGAATCGTTGAGGTTCCTGTAAACCACCGTGAGCGCAAGTTCGGAAAATCCAAGTACGGAATCTCGCGAACGATCCGAGTGGTGCTCGACCTCATCACGGTCAAATTCCTTCTAGGGTATTCTAAGCGTCCGATTCATCTCTTCGGATTTGTCGGCGCGATGGAAAAACTCGGTATAGAGAGACGTACTCTGACTGCAGGAGAAAACAAGGCGCTCATGGACCCATTTTTGCCCGTGAACGATAAAAGTCAGGCACACCTGAAAGTGATGATCGAAGAGAT
>JALRCK010000594.1 GCA_023262305.1 Deltaproteobacteria bacterium | reverse complement strand
ATTTGCGGTCGACCGAGACCGTGCTCCACAGATGGATCGCACCTAACGATGCAGGTGCCCTCTTTTTGGTAGGTTATTCCGTCCAGCGACTCCTGATAGAAAACGTCGTACCGTGGGCGAAATTGCCCCTCGATCAATTCCCATCCAGTGCCAGCTGAGTAGCATGTCTTGAAGATTCCATGGTCCTCGACTACGGACTGTCCAGCCCGCACATGAAGACCCTCATCAGCTCGGTCGAGAATTGGCGCTTCGCTGACCCTTGTAAAGTGCCTTCCGTCCGTACTCTTCGCGAGTCCGCCGAAATTCGTGTACCTGATCTTGTCGACGAGTTGAAAGCCTGTGTAGTAGAGGTAGACCTCCCCGTGGTGAAGGCTCGCGTGGGCGGGGAACACTCCGTTGTCATCGAAGGTTCCTGGTCTGCCAGAACCTAGTACGGGTTGTTGCGAGACCTCCAGGATTCGACTAGGGTCGTTTGAATCGACGTCGACGAACCCGATACTCGAGATCTTAGAGGCGTTCCAGCAGCCGCAAAATATTCGTATACGACGCGCGTCAAGAAGGATAGCTGACGGAGCCATCGTGTGCGAATGCCACCAATCATTGATAGCATCGGCTTTAAAAATAAACCCTCTTTTGCGCCACGTCTTGTTCATTCTTTGTCCGATAGTAACATCTCAATCATACTTCCATCGAAGGTCGGAATGCCGTGAGCTTTGTGCACGTCCGCGCGCTCCGAGAAACTGTCGTCGATGAATATGGAGTTCGTGTTTTTTATGTACAGCGCTTTTGACTCCTCCTCGCGAAGCCAGTGAGTCTCATCGAACAAGCCGTCTATTCGCCACTTTTTGAGGTAGGCGTTCGGGTCGCTCTCCAGCGATTTTGATATGAGCACTATCTTCTTCTTTTGGTTGACGCACTGGTAGAGGAAGCGGATGAGCTCAGTGTTAAGTTTGTTTTTTACGACTATGGTGTCATCGAGGTCGATGTAGACGACGTCAAACTCCAAGGTATGGTTGTACCGATTGAGGAGGGCGCGGTCGATCGCGACGGAGTAGTCGTTGATGGTCACGTTGACATCATACCCAGCGAAATCGTAGAGGGAGAGGAGGGGGAAGTTTACCCCCCGTACTCTGTTCAATGCCATAGTGCCGGCGATTCGAGCTTCTATCTCTAGCAGGCATAATTGCCCTCGCGCGTTTTCCTTCATCTGGAAAAACCAGGCGCCTCGAAGGGGGAGTCGAGCCATGATTTGCTCTCCTAAGCGCCGAAAGGTCTTGTTGAGTGATTCGTTAGCGAGTACCCCGCTAAAGGTTGTTCCCATCCTGATTCGAACGCGCTCGCGACCTTCGCAGAATAAGAGCTGACCCTTTTGGTTAGAGAAACAGTCGATGGAGTACTCCCGACCCGGCAGGTGCTCCTGGATCAGAAGGTTTGGCTGGTTCCTGAAGATCTCATTGAGGTGCTCTCTGTTGTGAGACACTAGGGCGCCCTGGGCACCGTAGGCATTGTCAGGTTTGACAAAGACGGGAAAGGTGTCCACCTCGGATGGATCTCTGTACGCTCGTGGGATGGGGCACGCGTCTCGGAACATCTCGGCTGTTCGCGTCTTGGAGCGTGTGGTTTGAATCACATCGGAATCGGAGAGAACGATCTTGCACCCTATTTTGTCTCGTTCACGAACCAGACCATCGATTACGTACGCGTTAGTGGGGAAGATGAAATCAATCCGATTATCACGAATGATA
>JALRCK010000593.1 GCA_023262305.1 Deltaproteobacteria bacterium | reverse complement strand
AACAGCTGCGGAATGACCGTTGGTATCTTGACGCGGGCGAAGAGCTCTTCACTTTTATCCGGATGCTTCAGGAGGATCCCGAGAGAAAGAGAGAGGTTTGAGATCGCAGGAAATGGATGTCCAGGATCAACTGCCTGGGGGGTCAGCACCGGAAAGATGTTAGCGTGAAAAAAAGCCGTGGCGAGCGCCTGCTCACCGGAACTCAAACTATTCCACGAGACGATGCGCACCCCGTTCTGTTCAAGACTTGGCTTGAGGTGCTTCTCAAGAATCTCGTCTTGCTGTTTCACAAGGTCGTGGACAGCGGTCCGGATACGTTTCAAGAACTTCTCCGGCTCCACACTCATACCGGGGATTAACCTCGTTGCCTCCAGCTTTTGCTTGAGGCTACCAACTCTATTCATGAAAAATTCATCAAGGTTTGAGGTGCAGATGGAGAGAAACCGTACCCGTTCCAACAGCGGGATGCTGGGGTTAGAGGCCTGAGAGAGAACTCGCTTGTTGAACTCAAGCCAACTCAACTCACGATTGAAGAACTCATCTGTGGTGAGAAACGCCAGGGTTGGATCCAGCTTCTTTCGGCGCGCCCTTCGTCTCTTTTTTACTGAAGATGAAACCATAATCTGAGGCAATAATGTCAAAACGGTACCACATGGACCCAGCAGAGTGGTGAAAAATGATTTGCTGTCGCGCATTTTGATAGTTTGACCTCCTCCTTCGCCAAGGAGCGGGAGGACAGAGCAACTTCATTGGCGCCGCCGAAAAAATCCTCAGCGCATCTCAGTGGATACGCCTCCAGGTTTTTTCGTCGTCTCCGCCATGTTTCGTCAAAACTTTCAAAATGCTCACGACCGAACTATTTTTCACCATCTTGAGAGAGAGGCTCGTTAGAATCACGCTAGGCGTCACAAGAACGGGCTCTCGCACACATCTCCTATCGACCCCTCCCTGAATATCCTAAACAACCGATTACGCATGAACTATCAGGGTCTTAGGCCCTCACCTTATTACGCTTCACCCGATATGATGGGCGTGAGGAGCGCTGAGGCTCGAGCTTCCTCTCTCAGATTTCTGAAGCCTCTTCCACATCTGAATTGTATATATTTTTCAACCTCTTCGCCCTCTTTTGCTAGAAGTTGGTTAGTCGATTCAAAAATCGTTGTATCTAGGTTTGAGCACGAGTACCCTCCGCGCCATCACGAGAGGGAATCCTCTGGTGTGACCCCACAGTTTTCTAGCCCGGATGCGAGTGTGAATCTCTCTCCAACGAATACCGTACGACAACAACACTCCCTTCAAGATGCTACGCTCGACGACCTACGGGTAGCAGTCATAGGAGGAGGTGCCTACGGAACCTTTGTCACGCACCTTCTCTCGGAGGGTCGTGGAGAGCTTCCCCGCCCTCGCTCCCTCAACTGGTGTGTGCGGCGCCCTGAGGTTGCCGAGGCAATTAACATAGACCGCCGAAACACCCAGTCAGGACTCTCAGAGCAGCTTCGAGAGGTGACATTCTCAGATTCGGTGAAAGCGACCACCGAACTTGGAGGAGCCATAGAAAATGCGGACATCATAGTGGTTTGTATATCCTCAGATGGTCTCACGGACCTGGCGAAAGAGTTGCAGCAAACTCGGCACAAAGAGGGCGCTATCTTCGTCCTTACGCAAAAATCTCTCCTGCTCAAAGACCAACCCGCAGAAGCATTGCCTCAGAACGAGCTCCCTGAACTTCCCACCGATCTCCTCTCC
>JALRCK010000592.1 GCA_023262305.1 Deltaproteobacteria bacterium | reverse complement strand
GTGAGACGCTCTCAATGCACTACACACTTCACAAGAACGACATCTCCGTTCCAGTGCCCACGATTCCGGCGTTTCTCAGTGAGCTCCACACCTCTATCGGCGAGGCGTACGCAGGGTTTAAAGTTGTGGTGTTCGGTCATGTTGGAGACGGCAATCTGCACGTAAACGTCTTAAAGCCCTCAAACATCACGGATGATGAGTTCTGGAAGAGCTGTCATGAATCGGACCGCAGGATCTTCTCTACAGTGAAGAAATTCAAAGGCAGCATCTCAGCAGAACACGGCGTCGGATTGCTCAAGCGTGACTTTATCCATTACTCGCGCACCGCGGAGGAGCTTGAGATAATGAGAGGCATCAAGCGAGTCTTTGACCCGCTCAACATTATGAACCCCGGCAAAGTGTTGCCAGATCCTGCCCATACCGTACCTTAATGCTCTCGCCTACCGATGAGACATCAAAGTGACGGTGCTCGAACACAACCACGACGGTTGAGCCCATCTTAAAGGTCCCCACCTTCTCGCCTCGCGCGACGGAGATAGGAGGCGCGTGCTCAATCGCTCGCTGGGGATGTCGCCGCCACGGGGCGCGATTCGTCTCAAGATCAGTGTAAGAAAGGGCGATTCGCCCCACATTGGTCGCCCCAACCATCACCACCGCGACGAGTCCAACAGGACTCTCAATGAATGAAACAACACGTTCGTTAACCACAAAGAGCCCATCAACCGCAGCGATCGCCCAATCATTCACAGGCCACAGCTTTCCAGGCACGTGCACAGAACGAATAACGGATCCCTGCACCGGACTAAAGATGTGATGGGCGTCCTGCGGCGAGAGGTAAAAGTTCCACACCTGTCCCTGTGCAAACCGCGCAGCGAGAGGATCGTCTCCAAGAAGTCGAGAGATCGCGTAGTTTCGACCCTTCACGAGAGAAACATCTCCGGCGGTCGAGATATTCTGAGCTGACCGAAGAGTTCCATCGACCGGAGAGGTGATATCGCAATCAGCGATGGGGCGAACCTCAGGGCGAAGCTCTCTGGTGAAAAAGGAACCGATCGATGAAAAGCTCTCCATGGGTCGAGTGGCTAGCGAGCAATCGATCTTGTAGGCACGAGCGAACCATCCTACGAGGAGATTCGCGAAAGGCTTCGGCAGCGGCAGATTCGCCATCGTTCCGACAAACCAACTGAGGTACGACTTGGGGATATACGAGATCCACTGCATGACCAACATCCCGCCTTCGGGTCGTTTAGAGACTAGGCTGATTGAGCCTTCACAACACCCTGCCCTTGGAGTGAACGGATCAGGTTTTCAACAGCAGCCGATCCCTGACGCACAACGCTCTCATACGTCCGGCTTCCGACGTGTGGAGTAAGGTGAACGTTGTGAAGCCCCAAGAGCGGATTATCGAGCTGCACTGGCTCAGGATCCAACACGTCAGCACCGTACCCTGCAACCTGCCCACTCTTAACCGCGTCGGCCATCGCTCGCTGGTCGATGAGTGCACCACGACTCACGTTCACTACATATACCCCCCGACGACACATCGCGATGCGTCGTCGATTGAGGAAGGATTGATTGTCTTTGGTTAAGCTCATGTGAACCGAGAGGAAATCGCAATGCGGGAATATATCCTCATCCCTCGGAGCACGTTGAATTGTCGGGGGATACTCCTCAAAGATCGAGTCGGAGAACACCTTTGTTACGTGCTCTAAAAACTGAGTGTGCTGAGCTGACCACGAAGTGTTGAATACTCGG
>JALRCK010000591.1 GCA_023262305.1 Deltaproteobacteria bacterium | reverse complement strand
GCGCTCCCCCCCAATCCCATCCTAAACTTGCAACACCTATGCGCCCCTCATTCCTTCGATTCGGACTCCTCTCAGCTCTCAGCCTCACGATCCTCACCGCGTGTGAGTACGAATTCAAAGACGATCCTCCTCCCTCAAATACAGAGGAGGAGATCCCCGCCGATGAGGAGGAAAACGAACCAGAAAACGCAGAGCCTGCTGAGCGTAAGCGCCCAGCAGATCCAGACGTGCGCCCCATCCTTGCGCCCGGCAAACCCTACCAAGGCAGTACCACGCTTCCTCAGGGGGCAAAGCGTCTTGACCTATTGAACCTCCAAGCAACTAACGCTGCCACTCTCACTACAAACACTAACGAGTCCGTTACCACGCTCTTCGATGGAGCCGATGACACACTCCTTCGAACCCCAAACATCAATCCACTGGACACTACGATCACCTTTACACAACCTACAAAGCTGAGAGCATTGCGTGTGCGATCCACGTACTCAGATTTTGCGATTGCAGTGCAAATAGATGGTGGAGAGCGCATCATCCTTGACCCGATTCCAGAGGGAGATTGGGGAGTGATCGTCTGGGCAGCTCCCGTCACTGCAAAGAAAGTCTTCGTCCAAACCCTCAGAAAGGTTCGAGACAACTACGTGCATGTGAATGAGATTGAGCTCTACTCATAACGTTTGACCCAACACTACAGCTCCCCACCGAGGAGGATCATAAGAGTTACCTGAGGGAGTGCCCGGTGCGTTACTGCAGTGTTGGAAACACCCCTAGCTTGAGTCTTTCCACAGAATCCTCAATCAAGAATCTGGTGTCCCGACCATCCCCCAACATCCCATGCAACCAGTTGAATTAACTGAACATATACACAAACAGTCGCAATAGGCGCGGTCAATCAATTGATATCAATAGCTTTTTTACCTTACCCCCACGCACCCATGGGTTCAGAGCGCCTTTTGAGAGCAATCAGATTGGATCAAAAAGCGAAATTAATATAGCGCTTTCAGTATGTTAGCAGGGCACTTATTTTTCATTCTAAAGACACACCAAGCATCACTTATCCCATAACTTTGAAAGCAAGCTTTGCGGGGTGCCTCTCAACGGGAACGGAAAAAAGGACCCTAAAGGCGGGTCGATGCAACCACCAGGAGTACAGTATGCCAATAACAACGCAACATTTAAGGGAGGCCCTGCCTAAGACCCCTGAGGAACTATTTACTGCAGCAGCCAACCGCCAGTTATCCGACCGCATCACGATGATATGCAATGGTCTAACAACCGATCATCAACGAGACCCGAATAGAATTAGACACATCGCGGACCATGCAAACACCGCACTCGGCACCTATGAAAAGCAGAGGAATATCGCAGCTGAAGCTGCCCAAATGGCAACAGCGGAGGTCGCCAACGCGGTCCCACTCATCAATCAGATTATGGGAGACCTCAACCGCTCCGGATTAGCAGGGGCGGGGGGAATTGATCCGGTTGCCTTTAGGACAACTCTTGAGACAGAGCTAACCCAAGACCTCAAAACCGCGATAGATAAAACCCTTCAGCAGCTGTACAAAGAGGTTGTCAGACAAGAGAGGAACACGGACATTCAGAGAGAGCAGGAGCTTAATCAATACAATAGGAGAGCGGAAAATATCGCCGCAAGCTCGAGGTGGTGGACCCGCGCATCCATCATCGGGAGTTCTGTGGTGGCTGTTGCTGGGTTAACAACTTTCGTTTCCGGAAATATCTTTGCGGCTGCAGTATGGG
>JALRCK010000590.1 GCA_023262305.1 Deltaproteobacteria bacterium | reverse complement strand
GGTCCGAAACAGCGGTGCTGTCACCGTTGTTGAGGGAGCCGGGCTCCATGCGTGTGAGTACATGACCAATGGAACGGTCGTAATCCTCGGGGAAACCTCGTTTAATATCGGAGCGGGGATGACAGGAGGAGAGGTTTTTGTTCTTGGTCGAAACGAAAAGTTTATTAACACCGAGTATGTAGTGCCGGTGCCGATGAACCAGGACGCTGCAGCGCGTGTTCACGCCATCCTTGAGGACTACTTTGCTGCTACCTCGAGCTCTACCGCCCGGGCGGTTCTGGACAACTGGGAAGGCAGTCGGGGTGAGCTGCTGTGGTTGCTACCCAAGAAGGTCGCTGCCACCGTGAACGCCGAGGTTGAGAAGGCGAGTGGGGCCGCGGCGTAGGCCATAGAGTAAAACAAAAATTTGATTTTTCTCTGTGTGTGCGTAAAGTACCCGGGTAGATGGAACACCTTTTACCCGGGTACTGCTGATGAAAAAGAAATTTAAGTCCCTCTCGCAAAATCTCCAAGCCTTCGTTGTTCCTGAGACTCAAGGGACTAAGCGGCTGCCGCTGTCTAAGGCGACCAAGGTCAGCCGTGCTCCTGTATCTCGGTATGCTGAGCTAACGCTCAAGCACTGTAATGGTGGAGCCACGCTGCAAGCAGCGCACTGGCTCAAGAACCACCTCGATGAGGGTGGAAAGCTCGTTGTGACGATCTCTGGTGCCTTGAGCTCGTTCCAGGTCGGCGTGATGCTCTCGGAGCTGATCCGTCAGGATAAGGTTCATCTTGTTTCGGCTACCGCCGCGAATCACGAAGAGTCGTTCTACAGATATGTCGCGCACTCTCATTATGCCTACATCCCACGATACACAGAGCTGACTCCGAAACAAGAAGCTGAGCTTAGGGATGCCGGGCTTCGCCGAATTACGGATACGTTCCTCCCTGAGGATGAGAGTGTGCGAATTATGGAGCCACACCTCTTCAAGATGTGGAAGAAGGCTCAGAAAGAGGGCAAGCGGTACTTTCCTCACGAATATTTCCGGCGGCTCTATGCTGAGAAATTGATTAAGCCAGACCCAGCAGCCAATCCAGCCGACTGCTGGACGTACGCTGCATACCAGAAGAACATCCCGATCGTGATCCCAGGCTTTGAGGATTCAACGATGGGCAACATCTTCGCGAGCTACACCTACAACGGTAAGTATCGCAAGGATGGAGGTGTGGTGCTCGATCAAAACATCATGAAGAGTGGCCTGGAGTACTTCACGATGATGTACGATTGGTATCTCGATAACAGCAAGAAGAGTCCGATCGCCTTCTTGCAGCTCGGTGGTGGTATTGCAGCAGACTTTCCGATCTGTGCTGTGCCGTCGATTAAGCACGACCTTAAGATGCACAAGGTTCGTGACTGGGCAGGATTCATAGAGATCGGCTCCTCGCCGATGTCGTATGGCTCGTATTCAGGAGCCGGAGGTAAGGAGAAGATTACCTGGGATAAGCTCTCAACGCAGAGTTACTACCAGATCATTCAGAGCGATGTGACCGTAGCGTTCCCGTGGATCGCGGCGGTGTTGTTGGATCTATAGAGCCTGAAACTTTGGTGCCTCACCGGCCCGTCGAGAGAAACGAACCCGAGTCGATTTTTCGATGCGCGCCATCCATGCATATCCGGTGAACCGGAGGGCTCGTCTCCTGACGAGCCGGTGTGGCGGTCATAGTATCTTTACGCACCCCAGGTCGCGGTCCAATTTGTCGCATCTGATCATACCCGGCC
>JALRCK010000058.1:4608-9747 GCA_023262305.1 Deltaproteobacteria bacterium | reverse complement strand
AGAAAACGTGACGTTTCAATGGCGCGCTCGTTCGAGTGGAGCTGCGTCAGCCTGGCTTTTATGCGCGGTCCTCGCGATCACTATCCAAGAAGGCGTGTGCCAATCTTCCGTTACTCCCAACGGGACAGCCACTGCTAAGCCATCTCCCACCGCATCGGCGGTCGCATCGACAACTCCGGCTCCGGCGCCAACCGTTAAAGGATCTCCCTCCCCAACTGCGTCACCGGAAGTTCCAACCTCGTGCGTCCCGTGCGAGAAGCACCTCGATGATATCGGGTGGCCAACGGACCAGGAGGCGCTTGATGCCCGTCCGCCAGCCCTCGTCAGGGCGATGAATCGGCGTCCCCCGCGTAAGCTCAAGAACCTCGACAAAAATGCTTCGTCTCGAGTTTCTCCTGAATCGCTGAGTGAGTTCCTGAGCGCAGTGCCGATGCCGCAGGCCTTTCCTGACGGAAGTATTCGGTGGAACCTGCCAGCTAACACCTTCACGATGAGTCTGAGCCACAACCAGCAGCTCGCCTCAGAGTATACGGGCGAGGTGATCGCAGAGGCAACGACGATGCGCTCTCGCACGACCTTTAACGGCGACGATGAGGGGCTCGTTGATCGTCTCCTCGCGATGTCGCAACCGCGATTTGCAAAGCTGCAGTCGATGGTAGGACAAGCCGCTGAGGAGGAGTCAGGGGAGTGGAAACGCCCCGATCCAAAGAAAGACTTTTGTTGCGCATGCATCTACGCCCCTGGCGACAGGTCGTCAGCGTACAATGGCACCGAGACGCGCTTTAAGACGATCTGTGAAGCTATGGTGAAAGATAATAGCCGCCACGATATGGTGACATGTCAGGACGCTCGAGCCTTCGCGGTTCGCGGGCCAGCTGGCAAGTCTGAGATCGATGGGCTCGCCGAGTGGACAAGGCAGGTCATCCCGGCAAAGTGTGACTCGATGTACATCATCAGTGAGCGCCACGGCAACGGCTACTACCACATGCTTGAGGATATATTTAAGCCTGCAACGGTATGCGCGTTGTCAGGTGCATCCGTGAAGTGCGTCTACCAATTCGAGCAGTCGTGTTCCGGATACTCCTTTCCGTTCAGCGTGTGTCACAAAGCTCGTGAACTGCAAGAGAAGCTCAACGAGGCAGATAACAACACCTACTTTGAGATCACGGCGGCGCGAGATGAGAACGCGACGCCGGGAGGCGCGCACTCAGTTGATGAGCGCTTTGAGAAGATCACGCAGTCGAACCCAGACGGGCATGTTAAGCTGAACCATATCTGGCGAAACCTCGTGGTGACCAGAGATGGATTCTGGCTCTACCGTCACGTTCCGGATAAGGGAGATCCCAAAGGCAGTTGGAAGTGGGTCCCGTATACATGGGAGGAGCTCAAGCAGTTCTGCGCTGGCTTCGATAAGTACTATCCGAAACGCTCGGGTCAGGATCAGTTCTGCCCAATCAAGACGCCGTATGTGCCGCCCAACCCAGGCGACACAACGACCCCACCCAAAGATGAGACTCCTCCAAAGGATGATTCAAATCCGAATGGCAACGATGTTGTGAAGGAAAAAACGGTAACCATCGATCTTTGGACTGACCCAGCCGTGTGCGACCCATGCCGTACTCTCGACCAGAGCTTGCCGTCGGTGATTGAAGCTGCTGCAAAGCAGGGAATTACGGTCATCGTGAATGTGAAAGGTGGCGGCAGTCAGAGCCCGACCAAAGTTATCCCCTTTGCGATCGTGAGTGATGGGAGTAGCGAGGTTAGAGGTCAGGGGCCGACGAGCATCTTGAAAAATGTGAGGGCCGCCATCATCAGGTTAGGCGGAAACTAGCCGCACGAAGTTAATCTTGCTTTGAGCGAGTCAGCTCTTGATGAGCTGACTCGCTCTTGCCTTGTAAGCCAGAGAAGCTTCCACTTATCTGCCCTCTGGCAGACATTCAGCAGGGTTGAGAGTTGAGCGGTAGCCACTGATAGAGCACCCACGATTCCGTGGGGAGTGCGTGACAGTGGTCTCCTTTCGGTCTTGGAGCTTATTGGCCTGAACGCAACGCGATTCGACACGCCACCATTCATTGGTGATGCACGTGTGTTTAAGGCACGAACTTTGAACAGGATATGGTTGAAGGTCGGGTAGTAGGAGCCCTGACCCAGAAATCAACCACCTTCTCCCTATGCCAAACCGTTTATTTTTCCGCACTATCATGAAAAAAGTAGCAATATCTCTTGGTGCTTGCCTCTCATTTCTGCCGGCTTCGTTGACCGCTGCTCCGAACGATTTCGACGGGGATGGCGTTTCAGACAGAACCTGGGTGCAGATAGAGAGTGACAATACTTTGACATGGAATGCCCATCTTTCGACATCTCAGACCCAAAGCAGCCTCGGTAGTTTGGGCGTAGCGGGTGACGCGATTACGATGGGTCCATGGCTTGCGGGCGGAACCCAGATCGGAGTCGCCTCACTCAATACAGCAACCAAGCAGATAGAGTGGTCGATTCGGGACTCGGCGGGCGCAGTCAGGACCAAGGTGCTGGGGATCAAGGGCGACTTGGTGGTATCGGGTGGTGATTTTAATGGAAACGGGCTTGCTGATGCGGCGGTAGTTCGCCTTGTCGACAAGAAGGCGACGTGGACCGTTATGTTCGACTTTTTCGCTGTTGATGCTCCAGTGGAGAAGACCTTCCAATTCGGAGAGGCGGGAGATCGAGTCTTCTACGCGCGAGCTGAGGCTGGCTCCGCCGTCGATTGGGTGGGGATAACTCGAACCGGCACCAACAGCAAAACTCTCGCGCGGATGATGGATGTTAATTCAGGCGCTATAAAGCAGTTCTCTCGGCTTCCAAAGTTTGCGAGCGAGGGCACCCGTCCCCGGCCCTTTCCTGTCCGCCAAGCCTCTGGAACTGATCTGGTCGGTTTCAGTGTAGGGAGTGGTGGAAAAACCTCGGTCAGGGTTTTCTCTCTCGAGGGTGGCGCGGTGGCGTCAAATGTATTCGCTGGGCTCGGGGTAAGCACCGTGGGAGATTTTCTCCAGGGACCTGGCTATGAAGTGGTATATGAGGCTAGTGATAACGCGAGTATCCTCAACCCTCGCTCGATTGATATAGTGGATACGGTTCCTTATGGAGGCATTCCCGTAGACGAGATAAACGTTAATTCACTCGGATTGGAGGTCGCGGCTCCAACGCCGACGAGCACTCCCACAACCGGTGGAGATGAGCCAGAGGGGGGTGAAACGGGAGGCGGTGTTGCGGGTAAGTGCTCCCAGATCGTTAAGTTGCCGAGCACCCACATTTATAAAACCTTTGGCTCGAAGCATTTCTCGGACATTCGCCGAAAAACGATCGGTCTTATTATTAAGAGCGGGGGTAAAGGACCCTTCCCATCGTGTATCGACGCAGTGGACACGAATGGAAACTCGGTAGCTAAACTCGCCTTGTACGCTGTTGGTGGTGGTTGGGGTGCCCGCTACTACGCTGGTATTCGCTGTGCCAAGAGCACGCCGTTTGGCGGGGCTCAAGTAGCCGCGCGAGCGCAAGAGAAAACTGGATCATCGAAGATTTACATGAAATTCAACAACGTGTGCTACGGACCGATCGACGCCAACAAGTGCGTTGGAAGCTCCTCATGTTAAGGACTCCCCGAGGAGCGGAGGTGTCATGACAGGCCTGTGCCGGAGCTGGAGTCGTGATAGCCAACATGGAATGGATACGCGTAGGGTTCCTCCAGTAGATTCTCGCATAACGCACAAAAAACTTAAGTGATCTTGGGCGTTAGAAGCACGGTTTTGGAAGAGCTTTAGATCCTCCCGTTTTCTGCCGACCACCACTATGAGGTGGCGGTATGAGCGGTGGATGTTACCGATGTGGTTTGTCTGAGGGAAGTGACCAACGCTTGTGTGAGACGTGCTATCGTGCACGGTTTCATAAGGGACGAGACGTTATAGACCTTCCTCCAGGAGTTCCCTTGGAGGGGCTCGAGTTCACGCCGACTATGCGGACCTTTTTGCTCAGCTCAGGAGCGGCGCTCTACGTCGGACTCGTGGGATTCGTTGTCGCGGTTCACTCCACCTATCATGCTCGTTCAATCGGGAATCCTCGTCTTGAGTTCGTTTCAGATGGGCAACAACAAGCGGTTGTGAGAGTAGATCAACATTTCGGGACGGTCCGAACCTCCCACAGATAAATTCACCCGCCAAAACTTCAAGGGTCGCCAGCGAGCTCTTCGCGCGGGCTAACGAGTGTTGTAAAAAGGATCCATGACCAAGCCCGAGTACACTACAATATTTTCCGGACACGATAGTGTTCTTCAGGCCCATGGGCTCATCAAACACCTTGTGAGAGAGACGGGCGTTGAGCGGGCGCAAGGGCTTGAGAGTGGCGCTGGGGAGGTTTGGCTTAAGCTTGAATGCCAGCAGATTACGGGATCCTTTAAGGTAAGAGGCGCTTTACATCGAATCAGCGCGCTCTCCGAGGAGGAACGACAGAGGGGGATAGTCGCTTGTTCCGCCGGAAATCATGGACTGGGCATCGCGTACGCGACCGAACTCTCCGCGATCCCCGCCTCGATATTTGTTCCGCGCTCAGTCGATCTAGTTCGAAAAGAGATGTTGGAGCGCTCTTCAGCCTCAGTGCATGTGATAGGCGAGAGCTACGACGACTGTGAAAGAAAGGCGCGACAAGTAGCTACAGAGCTCGGCAAAGCGTTCATCTCCCCGTACAACGACCCGTGGGTGATCGCGGGTCAGGGCACGTTGGGGATCGAGTTGTTAAGGCAGATTCCAAACGTAGAGGTGGTGCTTCTTGCTGTTGGAGGAGGTGGGCTCGCCGCTGGAGTGGCTGGGTACCTCAAGGCCGCCAAACCTTCCATTAAGATAGTTGGGGTTTCCCCCGCTAATTCGGCAGGGATGTACGATCTTGTGACGGGGATTCCGTCGGATTTTGTTTCGCACGGAGAGACATTGTCTGACAGCACGGCTGGAGCGGTGGAGGCTGGTTCCATAACGATTGACATGTGCAGAGCGCTTATTGATCAATGGATCCTGGTTGAAGAGGCGGATATAAGCGCGGCGATGCGATACCTCTTCTATGAACACCGGCTGGTCGTTGAGGGGGCAGGGGCATTGGCGCTTGCGGGGTTTCTCA
>JALRCK010000058.1:0-4598 GCA_023262305.1 Deltaproteobacteria bacterium | reverse complement strand
CGATAGAATTCAGCAGTACACAACTGCCTTAGTTGTGTGCGGCAGCAATATCGATCCGAAGCGGTTTTTGCGAGTTGTGGATATGGGAAGCTAGCTACGATGATTCAATTATCTCGCGAGCGATGATTATTCTCTGAATCTGATTTGCTCCCTCAACGATCTGCAGCATCTTTGCGTCCCGCATGTATCGCTCAACGGTGTAGTCCTTTATGTAGCCCGCTCCACCGAAAAGCTGCACTGCATCAGTGGTAATCGCCATCGCTGCGTCTGTTGCAAAGCACTTGGCGGTAGAGGATGACAGCTTAGTATTAGTCCCGTGCGCCGCGAGGTCGATATCCTCCGCAGCCTTTGCAGTAAGGAGTTGGGAGGCTGACAGCTTCATGTGCATGTCCGCGAGCATGAACTGCAACCCCTGGAACTCAACGAGGGCCTTACCGAACTGCTGGCGTTCTTTCATGTAGGCAATGCTGTCCTCAATAGCTGCTCGGGCGAGACCGTTGGCGCACGCTGCGATGTTTACCCTGCCGCCCGCAAGGCCGGAGAGGGCGACCTTGCGCCCCCCGTGCAGAACGCCGATGAGGGCGCTCTTGGGAAGGTGGGCGTTGTCAAAAAACAGAGACGCGATCGGGGAAAGCTCTGCGCCCATCTTCCTCTCCGGCTTGCCCCACGACATTCCTGGAGTCTCTTTTGGAATGATAAAGCCAGAGAGTCCGGAGGTATTCTCGTCCTCTGTTTTGGCGAAGGTCAGGTAGATGTCGGCAAATCCGGCGCTTGTGATGTAGCACTTATTCCCACTCAGGGAGAATCCGTCTGCAAGGATCTTCGCCTCACTCGCTATCGCTGCGGTATCTGATCCAGCGTTTGGCTCGGTTAAAGCAAACGCAGCTAAGAGCTCACCGGAAGCGAATTTTGGTAGGTACTCTCTTTTCTGTTGCTCTGAGCCGTGTCGAGAGATAATGCCACTAACCATGGCATGCACAGATAGAAAGATAGCGGGGCCGATATCGTAGCGGGATATCGTCTCGTAGACTGCGGCGCTGGTGGCTGCGCTCGCCCCGATGCCACCATACTCCTCAGGAATGCTGAGCCCACCCAGACCTGCCTCGCACATTGCGGTAAAGAGTGCGCGGGGGATGGTGTTGTAACACTCCTCGGTTTGGTATTTGGGGATCTCGGTCTCGCACAAACGCGTGACGGTTTCAATGATGAGGGGATCTACAAAAGAGCTGCTCATACACACGCCATGAATATATCTAGCAGACGACAACGACCTTTGGGTGCGACCGCTATGACCCTAAGATTATACCAAAGGTGGTCGCCATGCTCCAAGAAAGTGTTTTTGGCACGTCTCCGCAAGCTCGCGACATCACAATTCGATGCATATTTGTTGCGAATGCGGTTTCATCTCAGGGGCGACCAGGCTGCTGAGGCAGGTTGGCGAAGTATTCTCTAAAGTGCACGCAAGTCTATGGTTACGGCTCAACCGGCTTATCGGGAAGTGGACCTGCACCCGCGGCGGGGATGATCACGAGGCGTCGACCAGCCTCAGGATCAATCTCAATGCGCAACGATTCGCTGGCCCGGCTGAGCATCTCAGCGCGCTTAAAAGCGGTTGGAATCAGATCCTCCAATGCGTCGAGGTAGTCACGTTCGCGATCGACAAGTGATGTATCTAAAACACCACTTCCCCAGAGGGGGTTGGTGAACGGGTTTGAATCGTGCGGGTGCGAGAGCTGCTCCCTCCGCTTGTTAATGAGTCCTCGTAAGTCAACCCAGAAGCTATAGTTGCGCGCGTCGTCCAAGCTTTGGTTGGTTCTCCAGAGAAATATGTTTCGCTCGGTCTCTGCTAGAAACCATAAGGGAGTTGGGGGGGTGCCCGAAGACCACAGGTGATTTCGCTTGCGTAGCTCCGTCTCTATCGATTTAAGGATGCCTAGGAGAACGCACCCCGTGGACAAATTTGCGGCATTGCTCCGCAACTCCTGCGCACTTAGGGCAGGTCCGTCTTGGGGGTTAGTTTCTAAGGTCATGTATTCCCTTGAAGTTTTAAAACTCCCATTTCTAAAGAGATGAGCCCAGGAAGCCGATTGCAAGAGATAAGCCAGTTAGGAGGGAGGTTCATGGCATCCAAACAGCAGTCCATATTGGTCGTTGATGACTGTCCGGTAAGTCGGGGAATGGCCGTCTCTATTCTCTCGGCGTGTGGGTACTCGGCAGTCGAGTGTGGTAGTGGGGTTCAGTGTATCGACTTCCTCGACCATGAGGTGCCAGCACTCATCCTCCTCGATATCTCAATGCCAGATATCGATGGTTTTGATCTCCTTCGTCAGATCCGACAACGTCACGCAGCGGACGCGGTTCCGGTGCTCCTCGTTACTGCAAGTGCTGAAGGAAAGGATGTTGTTCGGGGGCTTACCACCGGCGCGAATGACTATCTTGTGAAGCCGCTTGACCGCACAGCTTTTTTAGCACGGGTCTACAACCATATCAGCTTGAGCCAGATTCGGCGCCAGAGTGAGGAGGATCGACTTAAAGTCAGTAGCTTAATTAACCTCCGCAGGGCTATAGAAGAGTTGAACCATGAGGTGGTGCAACGGGAGGACGGCTCCCTCCTGTACTGCAACGATCTGCTTGGCAAATTAATTGAGGGTGCTCCAGCCATGAGAGCAGAGGAGATCGCCGCTCGATTGTTATCGATCGACACGTATTCCGAATTAAGGGAGGCTTTGGGCAAGGAGCCCAAAGCACTTGTTGAAAGAGATGTGCAGGTGCCTTTTGATGTCGGTCAATACGGGTATCAACAGCGGTGTCGTGTTCGCACCGCGATGCATGGTGATGCCCGAATTTGGGTGTTGCAACTCGAATCGAAAGCGTAGCCACCTCATTTCCCGATCCCTACCCATCGGGGCCCCCCTTCGAAGCTCCGAAATAGAGGTTATTGATTGAAGTCCCCCTGACTATTAGGTACATTTCGTGGCGTTCCAGACCCAGTGGATTGCCAGTTGTCTCCTATGCCGACCTCATCAAAGACCCCTCAAAAACCGCCACTTCGAGTGTGTCACCTCGCTGATGTGCATCTGGGATATCGCCGATACAATAAGCTCTCAAAAAATGGGATGAACCAGCGTGAGGTCGATGTTAACCTCGCCTTTCAAGAAGCGATCACTCGCATCATCACCCTGCGTCCTGATGTAACCATTATCGCGGGCGACCTCTTTCATGCTGTTCGCCCATCAAATGCGATAGTGACCTTTTGCTTTCGCCAGCTTCGTCGACTCGCCCGTGATACAGGCGCGCCGATCATTATCGTGGCGGGGAATCACGAGACTCCGAAGCGAGCAGACACCGGATCCGTATTGCAACTTCTCGGTGAAATCGAGAACGTCTTTGTAGCAGAGAGTACTCAAGAAATTTTTACCTTTAAAGAGAAGAGCCTCGCTGTTACGTGCTTACCGCATGCAGCGGTGCTTGACCTCAAGGCGGGGTCGCTCCGAGCTGATGATCGATATGCCCACAATATCCTCGTTGTACATGCGCAGGTGAACGAGCGATGGGTGAGCGATTTCGGTGGAGCAGAGATTGAGCTTAAGGCGCTCTCGCCCCACGAATGGGATTACATCGCCCTGGGGCACGTTCATATCAATCGGCCCGTAGCGTTGAACGCATCCTATTCGGGAGCGACTGAACACACATCAAATAACATCTGGAGCGAATCGAGCCTGCAGAAAGGGTTTCTTGAGGTCGCCCTTCCGGGCGGTAAGAGAACCTTTCACCCTCTGACCTCGCCGCGTGAAATTGTTGTGATTGAGCCGCTTGAGGTTGAGGGGCTTGAGCCGCTGGATGTTATGAGCGTCATTCAAGAGAGAATCGAGGGGGTGGCTGGCGGCATAGAGGGCAAGATAGTCCGTCTTGAGGTGCGGGGTATCTCGCGTGAGACCTATCGACACCTCGATCATAAGGAGCTGCGAAGCCTCCGCGCGCGTGCGTTGCACCTGACCTTAGATATTTCGTTCGCCTCAACTCAAAGCGCTCTGAGATCTGTGGGGCAAGCGGGGCGGGGATTGCTCAAGGACCAGCTTGCGGAGTTTAGTAAATCGTTTGAGGTTCCCGGTGCTTCGCAGGAGGAGATCTCTGTGATGCTCGAATCGTATGTGACCCGTGTGGAGGCGAAGTATGAAGCTTCGTAGCCTCTCGCTCAATCTCTTTAGGCAGCACACCTCTAGCCACATTGAGTTCTCTGATGGTCTCGTCGGCGTTATTGGAGGGAACGGTGCCGGCAAAACTACGATCGTCGAAGCGATCGGTTTCGCAATCTACGGCTCGCGAGCACTTCGGGGACGAATTGAGGATGTTCGCACTCGTAGCGCTCCAGCTAAGACGGGTCGGGGAAAGAAGGAACAAGATCTCCGTGTTGATCTAAGCCTCGAGCACGATGGTGTCGTTTTTCGCATAGAGCGCTCCCTGACCGATGCATCTCTCTTTATTGGTGGTGAATCCCAAGCCGTTGCGGTCGGTGGACGGGAAGTAGCAGCGCGCATGAGCGCGATAGTCGGGATGACCTACGAGGAATTCATCGCGACGTACTGCACAGAGCAGAA
>JALRCK010000589.1 GCA_023262305.1 Deltaproteobacteria bacterium | reverse complement strand
GTGGCGCGCGATTTTTTTGCAAAGCAACTTGTCGCATTGATTCATCACCGGACCGCGGGGACGCGGTCCCTCCAATGCACGTGGGTGTAGTGCCGCGGAGAGGAATATCTATCGATTGATTTCGTGACGGCCAGAATCCCGGTCAACGATCGTGCTCCTCGCGGTATATCGGTAATCCCTTGGGTAAGCAGAGAACTAGGGCTCCACCTGCGCCACGCCATCCCCTCGATCTCCTGAGGCTCCTAAAATCCTTTCCTTCCGTCCGCAAAAAGGCGATTCTTTGCCCAATCGAATCGACTGTTAGGGGGATCTCCATGAGAATGTCTCGCTCGCCACTTCGCGCTACCGTTGCCAGCTTCATCGCCACCATCTGCTATGCGTTCACTTCCCATCTCGCGCATGCTCAAGCGACGGTCGGCGCTCCAGCGCCTGATTTCACTGCCAAAGACTCCACCGGCAAAGAGGTCTCGCTTCAAAGCCTCAAAGGAAAGATCGTCGTCCTTGAGTGGTTCAACCCTGGCTGCCCCTTCGTGAAAAAATTCTACAAGAATGGCGACATGCAGAAGATGCAGCAGGAGCTCACTGCCAAAGGAGTTACATGGCTCACCGTAAGTTCATCCGCGCCGGGAAAGAGTGGGCACCTTACACCTGAAGTCGCGGAGTCAACGCGGGCCGAGCTTGCAATGAAATCATCATCTCTTGTTCTCGATGAGTCCGGCTCGATCGGCAAAGCATACGGAGCGCGCACAACTCCACACGTCTTTGTGATAAACTCGGATGGAAAGGTAGCCTACGCAGGCGCTATCGACAGTGAAGCCTCAACGAGCTCTAGTGACATCGCTGTTGCCACCAACTACCTCACAGGAGCTGTGGAATCTCTCCAGGCTGGCAAGCCAGTGGACCCCGCGTCAACTGAGCCGTATGGATGCTCGGTGAAGTACTAAACTGTCGTCACTATAATTCCTCCCATCCCTCTGTGTTGGTCGGTGCATCAAAGAGGTGGGCGCACCCCTCTAGCCCAAAACACTGTTACAAAACAGGCGCTTTTGTAACAAATTGTCCCAAAGGGTTGCGCTCAGGGGCATATCCTTTGTAACAATGGCACCGGATTAAAGATGTCGACGCAACTTGTTATAGTAGAGTCTCCCACAAAAGCTCGAACCATCGAGAAGTTCTTAGGCAAGGATTTCGAGGTGTTAGCTTCGTATGGGCACGTCCGTGACCTGCCCAATAACGCAGCCGAGATACCGGCTGAGGTTAAAAAGCAGAAGTGGTCCCGGCTCGGAATCAACGTAGATAGCGACTTTACCCCTCTCTATATTATCCCCAGCGACAAAGAGAAGCGGGTCAACGAACTCAAAAAAGCGGTAAAGAAGGCCTCTGTCGTCTATCTCGCAACCGACGAAGATAGAGAGGGAGAGTCCATCAGTTGGCACCTTTTAGAGGTGTTGGACCCCAAGGTTCCCGTTAAACGACTCGTTTTCCACGAAATCACCAAGAAAGCTATCGAAGAGAGCCTCAGCAACGCCCGTGAGATCGATCAGAACCTCGTGCGAGCTCAAGAGACCCGGCGAATCATCGACCGCCTCTACGGCTACTCAGTAAGCCCCCTTCTTTGGAAGAAGATGGTTCCACGCCTAAGCGCAGGACGAGTACAGAGCGTAGCGATGCGGCTCCTTGTTCAACGAGAGCGAGAGCGCGCCCGATTTAAGCCTTCAGATTACTGGGATCTTAAAGCAACCTTCGAGGCCGCCTCCGA
>JALRCK010000588.1 GCA_023262305.1 Deltaproteobacteria bacterium | reverse complement strand
CAATCAGGGACTACCTGGCGAAGCTCTCACAGCCGATTCTTGATCGGATCGACCTTCATGTGGAGCTTGAGTCCGTTGAGGTTGAAGACCTGTTGATGGCTCAACCAGAGAGGACAAATACGCACGATTCTTTGTGTCGTTCGGTGTGGGAGGCCCGCGCTCGTCAGTTGGATCGAAGCGGTATGCTCAACAATGAGGTCTCTGATGGATTTATCAGGGAGTGCTCAATTATCACCGAGGGTGCTCGCGAGCTTTTGGGCAGGGCGATTAAATCGCTGGGTATGAGCGCTCGGGGCTATGTGCGAGTTCTTCGCGTTGCTCGTACCATAGCCGACCTCAACGGGAGCGATGAGATTACAGAGGAGACGATCGCCGAAGCCGTCTCGTACCGATCGCTTGAGCGTCTGTCGAAGGTGATTCATGGGGGGCCGTCGTTCCGGGCGGCGGGGCAGGCGGGTTTGTAGCCTATGGCTCACTGCGGAGACGGATCTCTCGTCGGACTACCTCGCCGTGACTCCCTTCCTCCACGAGTATTCCGCGTGGTGATATCTCGATAACGCGCGCGCTGCTCTCTCCCAAGATAGTGCCGCGTACAACCTTAAATCCGACTCCAGAGGGGATCTCCACACTTGCGAAGAGCTCCCCCCGCATGTTGGTCACTATCGCCGTCAGTTTGAGGGCCGAAAGTGGATACTGTTCAAGAGGAGGGCGCTTGTGTTGACTTGGTTGCGGAACCGGGGCAGCGACGGGCTGAAAGGGATTTCGTTTCGGATGCAGCGGCATGGACGGTGAAGACCATGCGCTCGACGTAAGAAATAGGGTCGCGATGGTGAGGGTGATGCCGTTGATCTTCATGACGCTCCTGTTAGCTCTGTGGCTTGAGAGGAGATCGGAGAATTAAGAAAAAAGGTGCGTACATGGCGCTCTCTTGGTGATTGAGGGAGAGCCGTGCGGCGGTGGTTGTGCGACGAGTCCGGGGGACTAGTTATTTTCTTTTGGTGGAGTCTCTTGCTGTGAGCCAGATGTCACCCTGGCATGCTCCGCAAGCTCTGCGTCTATGAATGCCCCTATCATTGCGCGATACACACTCTCAGTTACGTTGGGATTCGCCCCGAGCTCCTCGGCAAGGACGCCTACCTTGGAGAGTACCTGTTCGACTCGCTGCGGTGCTTTGACCTCATCAGCACTTTTCTTGAAGCGCGCAGCTTGAGCAACGAAGTGACCTCGCTCCGCGAGTAGCTTAACGATCGAGCGATCGATCGCGTCGATATGCGCGCGAACCTCTTCAAGAGAGGTGCAAAGTATTGGGGTGCTCATAGCGCGCTCCTTTTGAGATGAGAGGTGACAAATGACCGGGCCGAAGCCAGGGCGCATGGCTGGTCTCGTGGTCCTTTTCGGATGGGTTTACCACTGCCACAAGCTCATGGCCGCACGAGCGTAATACACAGCTATTGGGAGTCCAAAGAGAGAAAGAGTCAGAAAAAAAGCCCGGGTAAACGACACGGACGTTGAGGTAACCAAGAAGATTTTTGGTCTCGCTATCGCTATGATGAGGCCAGGAAGCACCAAGAGTGCCACCAGTGAGCCGAAAGACCCGCCCAACATCATGAGCCCAGCCTCCATCGGACTGCCAGCAAGGAGGCCCCAGTAGTCTTTGCCTGCGTTGGGCCAGCCGTAGAGCAGTTCGAGTAGGATGAAGCACGCAGTAGGAGCCGTAGCCGCCAGCGCGTTGCAGAGGAGGGCTCTGAACAGCATGCAACTGTCCTGATTGGAAGGGGAT
>JALRCK010000587.1 GCA_023262305.1 Deltaproteobacteria bacterium | reverse complement strand
CCTGCATCGTTGAGATGGAGGTAAGCACGGTCTCGTCAGGTCCTTCAAGGAGCGCGGCTGGAATCGGCTGCACGTTGCAGCTGATTACGGTCACCCATGGATGAACGGATTGGATCGCCGAGATGCTCTTAGCTATGCGAGGGATCGACTCTGAACTTCGGAGAATAAATCGAAGTATCCCCTGTGTGGCGTCGTGGTTATGAGTGATGATGATGTGCTTGAGTTCTCCCGTTCGTTCGCGAATATCGTAGGGGGTGAGCTTCGCGTCCTTGATGATATCCCTGAGCGTTGAGAGAAGTTGTTGCACATGCTCCGGTGTAAGGGGGCACTCGGAGAGGTCTTGAGTCGAGAGGTCTGAACGAACGATGCCCAGCACGGGGGCGTCAAGAGAACCGGTTACACTTACTTTTGTTTTACACCGTGAGCCCCAGGGTTGTTGAACGGTTCGAATCGCTTCGGAGTGCTCAGGCATGATACCTCGAGCGTGGAGGGTCGCGTGTACTCGTGATTCTTTTGTTGAGAGGCGGTTTCCAGGGGGTACGCCGAGCAGCCCGCATGAGTTGCAGGTGGAGGCTGAAAAGTAGGGGCACTGCGCGTCTTCGTAAGAGGATGTCATGTCCAGATAGTACCGAGCGTCCGCGGCACTTAAAAGAGGTTATAGCTGGTACATCCTAGAATGAGCCCGGGCGGAAGTATCATTTTTGCTGACCTCTCCTCCTCCGCGCAGTCTCTGAGACCGCGCGCTCAAATGCCGATAATTTCAGATTTGAAATCATGACTACAGGGTAGCTTTTTCGGGGGGTTAGCTACGCTCATGCGTAGCAACGATCTTCGAGTAATGCCGATTAGTATGTTTTGAAAACATATTTACTTGAGGTGCATGCATGTTTCGTATCGACCAAATTTTGAATGCGACCACGTTCGTCCGTTATTTTCGACACGTGGCTGAGCGTCTCTCTCGCAATCCAGAGCCGCTCCTGATAACTCAGAAAAATGGACGGTTTATCGTGGTGATGGATGGTGAATTCTTTGTGGGGATGTTGGAGGGGATGGCGGTTGTTAAATCCTCAGGGGAGCAGGTTGGAAGCAGAGTTCCAGATGATTTCAAATCATAAAATATACTCACACATACCGCGCGGTCTCTGAGAGCGCGCGCGGAGGAGGGCGCAGGGTAGGGGGCGCCGGCTGTGGAAATGGTTTCCTCTAGGGGGGCGAAATGCTACACTTTTGGGGCAAAAAGGGTGCTCTATGAAATTCCACCGCTACCACGCGCTCGGCAACGACTACCTTGTAGTTCGCGCCTCAAGCCTACCTTCTCCACTATCAGCACCTGTCGCTCAACGGATCTGCCACAGAAACTTCGGAATAGGGTCGGATGGAATCTTGGTGCATGAAGACCGGGAGTCGAGTGAGGTTTTTCGCCTCCGTATTATAAATCCCGACGGGTCAGAGGCTGAGAAGAGCGGAAATGGGCTGCGAATATTCGCGCGGTATCTCTGGGATCATAAGCTCGTCTCAGACGCTCCGTTTAGCGTCGACACCGCAGGTGGACGGGTATCGTGTGTGGTCTCCAGAGGGGGAAAGCTCGTCACCGTAGATATGGGGACGGTGAGCTTTCAGAGTCGAGACATACCTGTAAGTGGCCCAGAACGCCAGGTTCTCAACGAAGAGATCATCGTCAGTAACCAGAAGATTCAATTTTGCGCCGCGACGGTCGGAAACCCTCACTGCGTTGTGCTTAACCTGGATCCAACGGAGAACGTTGCAAAGACGTTCGGTCCCC
>JALRCK010000586.1 GCA_023262305.1 Deltaproteobacteria bacterium | reverse complement strand
GCTTTGACATTAAGAACCTCCTCAGCTAGTGCGATGTAATCCTCTGCCCCGGATGACTTGGGCATATACTCCAAGATAGTTTGCCCCTTTGCTGGAGCCTCGGCTAGGGCAACGTTTTCACGAATGACGGTGTTGAATACGAGCTGCCCAAAGTAGGCGCGAATGGTATCTGCCACTGCTCGTGCCAGCTTCTTCCGGCTATCGTGTAAGCATATAAGGACACCACCAACTATGAGGTTCTGGTTGTAAACGTTCCGAACCTGGTCAATCGTATCCAACAGCTGTCTTACGCCATGGAGAGCGAGGTACTCACTCTGCACAGGTACGATGACCTTATCAACAGCAGCGAGTGCGTTGAGAGATAGCAACCCAAGAGTTGGTGGGCAATCTATAAGAATGACATCGTACTGATCGCGGACCTTTTCGATGGCTCGCTTAAGAAGGAGCTCGCGTCCAACGACTCCACCGAGTTCGAGGTCTGCTGCACTGAGTAAGAGGCTTGAGGGAACGACCTCAAGGTTCTCGGAGCGCTTGACTATGACATCTGTGATTCTCTTGGTTCCTTTAAGGACATCATAGATAGTCCACTCCGGACCCTGGGGTGTATCGTTGACCTCATCGACATCCTCCTTAACGCCCATTCCAAGGTGCGTTGTAAGGTTGCTCTGCGCATCAATATCTATCAATAAAACCCGCTTTCCCTTCGCGGCTAAGGCGGCTCCGAGATTAACAGTTGTGGTCGTTTTTCCAACGCCGCCTTTTTGGTTTACTATACTTATTGCGATCGCCACAGCATACCTCCATACTCGTGAACCGACATAAGGAATCTGTCAAAGATTGCTCATAAAATCCATACTTAAGTCAATTCACGATGAAGAAATCTGTGTAGTCCCTGGATAGCGGATTTCGTGCCTTGACATAAGGATTAGAGCAGTTTTTTTGATCTCAATTCACGATAAAGAGGGGCGATGAGGTCTGGTCTTTCTGTTCCACGGAGTTCCACGATAGCGGGTCTTTTTTTAATCGTGCATTCACATAAGAGATTCGTGACTTGAAACCTACCGACTCGTGAATTGCCCACAAACGGCTCGTGATTCAACCTCAAAGCGATCGTGAATCGAAAGAAAATGGGTCGGGAAACTAGATAAATTACTATCGGGTATTGAGGCTGAATTGATCGTGAACGGAGATAAAAAAAACCTCGTAAGCATATGCTTTTTTTGCATTTTTGCGTCGCTCACTTTATAACATGTTCCTTACAAAAGATTGTTTAACTAACTAAAACTAAGCTTTGGTGTTTGGATTTTTTTCTGGTATGTCTTTCCCCGGTTTTTCGCTGGACTCACGCACCCTCACAGTGTCGAAGAGTCCACGGAGAAAATTTTTGGTAGGAGCACATAAAAACCTTAAACTGAAAAGCGATAGATTTTAAACCCATCAGACTAGCACCCGTAGACTCACAAGCCGACCACAGTCGCCTCGTATCACAGTCGGGTCGTGTAACGCTGATAACAAACTCCACATGACGACCGCAGAAGCAACATCATTAGCTCCCCCTACCGAAGAGCTCCTTTCGCATGATCTTTCTGATGCTGAATTATCCGCTGTCCCTGTAACACCGAACATCCCTCAACCAGTGAAGCCTCTGCCGCTTAAGGTTTCTCGAGACGAAATGAACCTTGCGGAGTTCCCACTCACGGTGCTCTCGAAACGCGCGGATCCATCCGTCAAAACGCTTGAGTTCAGTGATACCGTTAAAGGCAAGAACGGAGATGTCATAAATCGAAAGTGGA
>JALRCK010000585.1 GCA_023262305.1 Deltaproteobacteria bacterium | reverse complement strand
CAAGGTGGGCTGATGAATCACTCTCCCACCGTGTTTTCCATGGACTGGTTGGGGGAAAGGCGTCTGCCCGCGGGGCAGGCAGAGGTGGTTGGAACGTCCCCATCATTTGAGGAGATTCCGACTGTAGATGGTCACAAGGTGCCAACGATAGTGTGGTCCGGTTCTCCAAAGGCGCAGGACGTCCAACGGGGGGTCATCTATGTACATGGAGGGCCTCACTTGCAAGAGCGCCCGATGCTTGATGGTAGGGTGCTACCATCGATGCTTCACAATACGGTCGTGGCGATCCCGAATTATCGCGGCTCCACTGGATACGGAGCATCGTGGGAAAGGGGAGAGGACTACAGCGAGCAGGCCCTTGATCTAGCCGCTGTGATTACCTACATGAAGGAAACTTTCAGGTTGTCTGGCGACAAGATCACCGTTGTCAGCTCTAGCACCGGCCTTCGCCCCGTGTTTAGGTTTCTTCAGCAGGCGCCTAGTGCATTCGGTACGCTTGTTTTGACCTCACTGGCTCCCCCTCAGAATGATGTGTGTAAAGCCGCTCAGTTCAAAGGAGCGATGTTCGGTTTTCACGGAGAAAGAGACCCCATCCTCTCTCCACAAGCAGCGCGGCGAGAGTTTCTTCTTTGTTCTCAGTCAGCTCAAACCAGAGAGTTTCGTGTTTTCTCTCATGAGGGGCACCTCTTTCATCGAACTTCATCGTGGGCAGCTGTGTTCGCGGCTGTGTATCCACGCTAGCGGAGGGGAGCTAGGAAAAAGTGTTTGGGACTGGTCTACCATCCGCGCGCGCGGCGGGCCAAGTGAGCCAATATCTCTTCCTTTGTTTCAGCCGCGATCTTACGAAGCTGTGGCCCTGCACAGAACTCTCTGACATCTGCTTCTGTGTACTCTCGGCTTGAGGCGGTGCGAGCCGCACGGTCCACGATCGTAGCAGCTACTTCAATTGCGACCTTTGGAAGCTCCCACTTCTTCTCAGCATGCGGATCAGTGCTCGATCTCCAGACGAGATCCGCCATAGCGGCACCCGTTATGTTGTCTGTGAGGAATCGTTGAGCCGGGGAGAACGATTGCGTTTTGAGATCAATTTGAGGTTGGAGGTGTTGTCGAGTGGCTGTGATGACATCGTGAGAATTGCCGAGCATTGAGGACTCCTTATATCCGGGTTAGCGCCTTGGGGGGGGCTCCGTATCCTCTCACTTTAGCGCCGGTAGGTTTCTTACTCCAGAAGGCAAGGAGAGAGCCTTAGCTCGTTAGGGATCGAATCTGTCTTGATTAGGTCGGGCGTGTGGTAGGTTTTTTGCCAGGCGGTTTTTAGCTGCCCATCACCTTTTTTTAAGATAAACGAGCCCATAAACATGAATGTTTGCGAGCTCGTTCACCTTAAGCCAACGAAACGTTGCGGGCTGCTCAGTATTTGTGGGCGGCTCAACTTATTCGTGGGCTGCTTAATTTATTTGTGGGCTGCTTAGTTTAACAACAGATCATGAGCGCTTCGCAAAAAGAGGCGCTGGTTCTTACCCCACCCACTCCTTTCCGTAGAGAGTATCGACCGGCTGGCTGTAATCGACTCCAGCCATCTCAAACCCGAAGAGGTTCAGGAATGCTCCTCGCAGCGCAGAGAAGTGGGTGTCATCAAGCACCGTTCCTGGCTGGAGTTTGCTCATTCGTTCGGTAACGACCTTTTGGATCTTGGAGTCTAGCTCGCGATCGTCTACTCGAAGAGCAACACTCGCACCCGTGCCTGCTTTCTCTTGGCCGAGGAGCTGAAGCATTCTGTAGACGTGGTCGAGGTTG
>JALRCK010000584.1 GCA_023262305.1 Deltaproteobacteria bacterium | reverse complement strand
AGGCGCACCCATCTGACACTGCGGTGAAACCGGCAGCGCGCAGTGCTCGCAACGTTGTAAAATCGAAGGAGTGGTTTGGGGCGAAGAAGTAATCCGTTTTGAGTCCGCGGGCGCGCAGAATCTCCCTGCCGTTTTGAATCTTTTCAAGCTGCTCTTGAAACGAGTAGCCAGCAAATTCCGAGCGTCGAGGTGGCTCAGCGCTTCGTCCGTTGTGATCAGTGTCGTGGGCTGGCTGTTCCAGGATGTGTTGGTAGCCGTGCTGCGCGATGTCAACGGAGTTGCGCTCCACCAGGAGATTCATAATCTCCCAAAACTGAGGGTGATGGTCTTGTAGGTCAAGCGAGCGATCGCGATTTTCCGGTACGACACCGAGCAGCGGCTTGACATGGTATCGTTGAAAGAGGCGCAGGAGCGCCCAGAATCGCTGCCAGTCCATCGTTGGGGTTATGTCATCCATGCGGAAGACGTAGCGTGCGTTGTTCATACTCCTCTCCGAGCGAGGGGTAGAAGGACCCTTCCGATAAGATTGGTGGGCAGAAAGCCGCTGTATTCGACCAGCGGTGTGCCGCCGAATTCGAGCTTAAATTGTGCGATTGAGTTCTTTGCTGCATCGGATGAGTCGAGTGGTATCCCACCGAGATCGTAGATGCGTAACCCAATATTCTTCAGCGTGAGGATCTCATACCAATGTAGTAATCGATTCGCTCGCCCTACCTTGTTTCGCTCCGCACTATCGCTCATTCCGCGAAAGTGAGAGGCCGAGTAGAGCAGCCGAACGCGTCCCAGGGAGTCATCTTTCACATAGGCGTGAGCCGCGAGGAGATCCCCTTCAGAGGATGAGATAGATGAGAGGAGGAGCGCTGATGAGAGGCAGAGGGCTTTCAGTTTTGCTCTGTTGCATGTGGGGAGCCCCTTGTGTCGAGCAAAGACGTCGTAGTAATGCGCGTACAGGGATGCCTCCTCGACAGAAGGGGTTGTGGTGAGGCGCGGCGTAAATCCCTCTCTCTCGGCTCTCTGGATCTTGTATCGGGTATTTTTTGAGATGGGAGCTGAGATCTCCTCTAGGGGTTTGGTCAGGTCAACGATAGAGGTCTGCACGGCCTTGAAGAGGGGGTGCTTTTGGGAGGTTTGCTGAAAAAAGCACAGAGGAGAGGGCAAGGGATGGGTGTCAATGCTCTGTGCAAAATAGACGTCACTGATGGGTATTCCGCATTTGGACCGAGTTATTGCTATCACGATTTCCTATCCTTTATGTGTTCACGGCTGGACACGATGAGAGGCTTGGATACGATGGTAATCCGGTCGAGGAAATGATGGAGCGCAGTTGAGCGACCGCAACGGTGTCGCGAATATGATGAGGTGGTCCATAAATGAGCCGGAGCCCCCTCCCCGGGACCACCAAAATGTGCCACACTCCACCTCGACATAGCTAAGGAGAGCACCATGAAATCAATTGATGTAACTGGAGTCTGCAACGGAATTGTCGATATCTTTGCTGATATCTCAGAGGCTGAGCTGACCGGTCTCGCCTACGACAAAGGGACGATGCGGCTCGTTGAGGCTGCCGATCAGGTGGCGCTCCTTGAGAGGGTGGGGGCTAAGAGCCCGATCATGCGCAGTGGCGGATCGGTAGCGAACTCCCTCATCACGATCGCGCAGTTGGGGGGAAAGAGTGCGGTGTGTTGTCATCTTGGCGATGATGAGTACGGTAGATTCTATAGAGATGAGTGTACCTCGCTCGGGATGAAGGTTCCCGTTCCGCTCTCCAAGGCACATCAAACGGGAACGTGTGTGGTTCTC
>JALRCK010000583.1 GCA_023262305.1 Deltaproteobacteria bacterium | reverse complement strand
AGATCCGCCAGAAGCTGATCCGTTAGGCTGTCAAAGTAGGTGAACTCGAGATTGTACACTAATTGGTCCCTTCCTCGCCCACAGCACTCCCCAGTAATCGAGGTCATCTGCAGCAGGTCGTGTTCCCCAAATTTGAAGGAGCCGTACACCCTCTTTGAGATCGGATCGATGGTGCGAAAAGATGAGAGCTCAAACAGTACGAGGATGACACCGAGGGTCAGTAGGCGGAGTCGACGCCAAGGGACTAAAGATTGGAGGACATGAAACGTAGCCAGCATCACCACTGGGAAGAGGGGGAGGAAGTATCGCATGTTTACAAACGTCTTAAATCGGGTGAAGAGGAGGACCATGAGAATTAACAAGAGCGCGATGAGCTCTCGTCTCATCGGTTTCGGTCCAGGCGCGGCGCCAAAGGCTTGCTTGACTGCCCATACCATCACCCCGACCGCGATGATACCGGTTAGTATCCATGAGAAGTTAATCAGAAACATCGCCGATAGGTACGACAGCCAGACGGGGTCCAGAAGCGAGATGGTGAGAGCTTGCGATAACAAGGTCTGAGAGGATGCCCCACTTGGAGGCGCTAGCACGTTAAGGTTTCGCGACGTGCGCTCGACCATGTACCAATAGAAGGCGAATGGGGCCGTGAGCGCGGGCCAAAAGTACAAGGCTCCTTTGAGTTTACTGAGCACGGTTCCCTCACGGCGGAGGATGCTGGCGAGTAGGTAACTTCCAACCATGATCGCCCATATGGGCAAACCTGGGTCCTTCGTTAGTGGGAGCACCGCGGAGGCTAGTCCAGCTACCCACCGCCATCGCTTCAGTAACGCGAAGAGCAATACGATTGAGACAACAAAGGTGCCCCAGTCTGAATTCGTGTGAACCACGCTCGCCGCAACTATCGGCATAGCGGACACGCACGCCGCGGCGAGGCATCGTTCGCCTTGAGGGGCTTCCGGGAAGAGCATGTCAAAGATCTTCAGGAGGAGGGACAGAGCGACCACGCCAAGGACAAGGTTTGTCGCGTGGATCGACCACATCGCCCCATTAAATAACTTAAACGCGAATGCTAGAGGTAATAGAGTGGCGACGGAGGGGTGCTGAGAACAGTTGAGAGCCCACAGGTCGAGCCCGTTCACGATGCCGTTCCGTACGCAGCCGACGTAGATCGCGCTGTCCCATAGTGGGGTAAAGTTGAGGTGAGGCACCACCGCGATAAGAAGTGGTAGAACTGCCAGCGCGTATCGAAGGATGTGCTTTCTCGTTGATGTGGTCATAGGTAGATCTTTAGCCACTCAGGCCTATTTGTGAAACTCCTAATCCAACACAGTGGAGGGACCGGGGTGTAACCCCGAGTATACACCGCCCAACCATGGATTACAGATACGTCTCATCAATCACGCGGGTGGGCTTGTGGTTCGTTAGCTCGAATATGCGCCAAATGTACTCTCCGATGATCGCGAGCATCGCCACGAGGAGTCCACCAAAGAAACTTATAAGAACGTATATAGCCGCGAATCCAGGCACTCGGTCCTCATTAAGAAGGGCCATCACAAAGACGAAAAGACCGTACGAGAAGCTCAAGAGCGAAACCAAAATACCAATACCTGATATCAGCCGAAGTGGCTTAACGCTAAACCCGGCGATGCTGTTAATGAAATGGTCAAACTTTTTGGAGAACGTCCAACGCGATTTCCCCTGATGTCGCTCGAGACGGTCGCTTTCAAGGATAGTAGGCGCGAAGCCAAGCCAAAATAGGTACAGTTGGTAGTTGACCTTTCCGTTTAGGTTCGTGAGGTAGGGGAGG
>JALRCK010000582.1 GCA_023262305.1 Deltaproteobacteria bacterium | reverse complement strand
CCCCTCTCCCCCGATACCGCAGCGCAACGAAGAGCAGGGGAAAGGTGAAGAGCTTAAGAGAGGTTGCCAGACCCCACAACACTGCGCCAGCTCGCCAAGCCCACCTCCCCTCTCGCTGCATCAACACGAGACCACCAACGAGCATGAGAAACATCAGAGCTTGCGTCTGCCCATAGCGGATGTGCATAAACATCCCAAGTGGGGCGAGCGCACCGAACAACACCGAAGCGAGGTAATCACCCGACTGCCGCAATCCGAGTGAACGCATCAGGATCACGGTCCCCAGCAACAGCGCTCCGACCTGAAACCCGGTCCAAGCTAGAAACGCCCACAAGGGAGGAAGTGGAGAGAAGAGAGCCCACAAGAGCCCAAGCGCGGGAGGCGCTCCAGCGGAGGGAATCGGAAAACTGGGTGTAAACCCCTCCTCGCCATAGAGCGCATCAAGGTTTACCGAGTACGGATCCAACCCGGTGCTTATGAGCTTACCGGTTAGATAGAAGTGAGCAAAATCGTTGTCGAGAAACCAATACACATGGTGCGCTCGAATCTTAGGCAGCCAACCCAGGAAGAGCGCGACCGTTCCAAGCACGAAGCAGATATGTATCTTCTTCACTCGACGTTACGAGATCTTAAATTTTGTTGAGGTCAATTCAGCCGTAAGAAGGTTGTATGTCCGAGCTGCCACCAACTTGAGATTTGCTGCACCCAACATTACCGGCGCTCCAGTGGATGCAGAGAGCTGGCGGTACTGGTTGATGAGTTCCGTCATGGCAGCGCGCTGAGTAAACCCAGCCTTAGGCATAAGGTCAGTTAATCCATCAGCGAGGCTCGCAGAGATCTGACGAGCGTCACCCCCTCCCCCCTGTCCAGCGATCTTATCGAGGGACGCAGCAACATTCTTCAAAGAGGCGCTCACATCAGGAGCAACCTGCGCCGACATCTGCGAATACGTTGCACGAGCATCACTAAAGATCTGCTCAACCGTATGCGACTCACCCCGCGGACCACATCCTGACACGAGGCAGGCGGCTGTAGTTGCGATACAAAAAGCGAGGAATTTTGAGGGTGTAGTTTTCATAGGATAGTGCACAAAACAAAAAGAGCCAGGCGAGCTAGTTCGCAACCGGCGACGCTAAATCCTTAATCAGGCGCGGAGAGATGTCAACATAGCCTTTTACCCCTCTTCCCGCGAGAGAGCGCTTTCAGATAAGGCACTTAGGTGCTCAAAAATAGCCGGGTTTACCCCTTGGGGGACTGAAACCTCTCCACTCTTGGGGTCGAAATGGATACCCAACCCATTCACCAGCCCCCTCATTCTTTGAGCAAAAGACTGCTTACATACCTGTTGGCGTCGGGGTGCGCCCTGATTGGGGTAACAAACAGCAAAGAGCCGAGCCCACTCAAAACAGAGCCCGGGGTCGGACTTTCCGCGAAAGCCTGCGATCTGTTCATGTCCCACAACAGCCTCCGGCTGTGCTAACGCGGGATAGATCCCCTTGAGTCGCTCGATCAACCCGAAGAGAGCTGCGTACTGAGCCTCACTATAGGGAAAGAGATTCCCGTTCTCATTGACGAGCTCGATGCCAATAGATCGGTCATTGAATGATTCCACAAGTCGGGTATCCCCTTTGCTCGTTACCTCCAGGCGACTCTTCCCAGCGTGCCAGGCCCTGCGCGCGCTTCCATCAAGACACGGAACGAGCTCATAGATTGAGCCGTCTCGGGCGACCACGAGGTGAGCAGAGACCTCGGTGCGAGGGTCGCTGAGGATCTCAAGGGTTCTCTCGAGTGATGCAGCAGTGAAGTG
>JALRCK010000581.1 GCA_023262305.1 Deltaproteobacteria bacterium | reverse complement strand
CGGACTCCCGCTCGGGTACGTTCACGTGAAAACCATCTTTTTAAGAGCCAAAACCAGCGATTTGGGATCACACACTGACCATAACTACCCACTAAATCCGTCGAAGATCCCCATTTCAGAGGGACGGATAAACGCCCCCCCTCTTTATCACCTTGATAGCTGCACGTGCCCCCGGCTCACTTTTTGAACGCATAGTCATCACCTGTCGGTAATTGCCTCGTCTGGCATCAACAGGAGCGCCTGCAAAGCTTTTCAAGACACATTTCATCCAACCTCCCCAATAACACTCTTCAGCATATTCGAAGGTTTAGTATTCACAGGTTTGTCATGCTCAATTCTCGTTCTCCTATTCACACATCATATCTTTCATTACTGCTTGTGAGCGTATTGATTCCAGCCTCTAAGGTCTTGGCGATTAATGAATCCCAGATACCAACCCCACGATGCGAAACGTTGCGTGATGATGGGAAGCACATGCACAAGACGGAGCAGGCGGGTCCAGGCGCCGTTATTTCCAGCACGTATATATGCCTTTGCGGAGATTGGTATCCAAGTCAACAGATTCGAGAGGAGCGCCTGTGTGGAAAGGTTATGGCCTCAGCAAAGGAATTCACCGTGAATGAAAAGGTGATCGTGCCTGAAGGACCAGACAGGGGCAAATGCGTGGTCACCGCGCACAAAACGACCTATGAGTATCGAGCCGTGACACTCTGCGAAAATAGCACCCCAACAGGCAACTCTACTACCATACCATCTTACCCTTATCCGACCCCTGCTGCCGTGCATACGCCGACCTCGGTGCCCACTCGATGCGAGCTTGAGGAGACCCTTGTTGAGCCTATCTATGAATGGATAACGGTTGAGGAGTATAGAGGACAGAAGAAAGTGATTCCTATTCTTACCCCAGAGTTTCAGATTACAGTCAAAACTCCGATCGGAATCCCTCGCTCAGATGTAGGTCGATGCGATGTACGTTGGAAAAAGACGGTATTTGAGGGAGAGGAGGCTTAGCTAACTCGCTGGGTGACCCAGCGGATTCCGATTCCGCGGGCGGCTCACGGGGCGCAGGGGCAAAACAACCCCCGCCCTACAGTAGCTTCATATCGAAGGCGATCCCTTCCCTGATACATCAGCGACTCATGCGCTGAGTGCTGTGGAGCGCCACTTCTCTCTGAGAACCATGCGGACAGGGACCCACCCGGCACACCTGTCGTCGCACAGCGATACACGTTGCAGGTTCGGCTGGAGTTCCCGTTCCAAACTCAATACCGGGTCGTTGATTCTTGGACGGCGAGGTCCCACAGTCAGAGCAACCTGGAGAACAACCAGGAAGCATTTCTCCAACCAGCTGAGCTTCCGCCAGCTGACACATGTCGATGAGGCAGAGATTGGCGGGGCGATCCTTCGGGCACACGACCTCAATTCGACACTTTTTAGCATTGCATGGAGATTCCCCTCCGTCTGTTGGCACAAAGGTGAAGAGAGGTTTCTCTGGACATCTACATATAAGGTCCACGGCACTAACAGCGATCTTGATCTCTTGATCACGGCACCGTCGAGGAGCGCTCGACGACGAACCAGAGCTTTGAGAGCTTTCAGCTCTTATACTGCCGACGAGAGGAAAGAGAGAACTCGCCACCACAAACAAAATTAATACTACTCGTGTGACCAAATCGGGCTCCCCTCAGGCAAAAAAGCACGTTGAAGTTTGTAGCGAGTAATAGCAACTTTACATTTCGAGGGTCAATCCTTACGAAATCCGGGCATCCAGGTGAAATTTTATGAGAGGTAGACAGGAGAGCTGGCGCTGA
>JALRCK010000580.1 GCA_023262305.1 Deltaproteobacteria bacterium | reverse complement strand
ATGCGCTGACAGAAATCTCCTATCGTCATTAATGCAGGGTCCTCAGCTCGCCCCACTATCGACCCTATGCAAGCGCAGAGCGAATGCTCGCTCAGACGGTCATCCAACAGATTGAGCTCCCGAACATGACACGCTGTCGACGGCGCCAATCGAGATGGATCAACAACCAAACTTCGAGCATTATAGAGCTCTGTCCAGGCTTTCGCGTTATTTATGAGGAAACCACGCTGAGCCCACGACCGCACGATGGTGCTCCGTTTGGCGTACAGCGCTTCACCCAACTGGGCAAGGAGAGAGATCAGAAGGATCGAGCCACTGGCGACAAGGATCGTCGAACCAGCTGCACCGCGTTCGTCCCAGAAGATTCCGGAAGACACGAAGCAAAAGAGGATCACATACACGAGCGGGGTCACGATATGGTCATGGTCACGCTTTAGGGAATCCTCTACCCACCGCAATCCAGGAAGCACAGCCTGCTCCATGCGCTTGAGGCACGAGTCGTATGAGGATGTAAGAGCTTGCACAGAGGCCTCGCCACTTACAACGTAGGATCCGGCAAACACTACATCCGTTTCGTCTTTAACTCTGAAATGCACGTCTGGAGAGAGGTAACGCTCCAGCACCGCGCAGGTGCCAGAACGAACTCGCCCATCGGTGGGCACCACAACGCCTGGCGTAATAGTGAACATCTCCCCTTCAGCTATCGCCTTCACGTCCCGCGGATAGCCTGGAACTAGGGATGACAGGGAATCAGCCTCACTCCACAGCCGAGCGATCAATCCCCGAACCAATAATACTACTCCAGTGGAGAGAGCTGGACCTCCCAGCAACGTAGAAGCTAACGATTCGTCCCGCGCCGCGGGAACAAACGCGGCAAGAAGCCCGCCTGCGCATATGAGGAGAGCTCCACAGCTTGGAACAAAATTAAGCGGGGAGTATCGCTTTGGAGAGTTTCTAAGGAGGTCCGCTATTTCAAGCGATACGGCAACTCCCGCGAGGAGTGCAAACACACCGGTGAGTTGATACTGAAGCGGAGGTGTGAGACCCCACGCCGAGAGTGCGAACCCGAGACATCCGAGAAGGGAGAGCGTAGCCCCTACCAGGATGCTCCTCCGAGATGAGCCTTCTGTGTGATTGCTGCTCTGTGGATCGATGGCGATCGTTGATGGCTGAGCAACTGGGGGTTGACCCGCAGTTGCGCCTATGGCTCCCGGACTCTCAGCGGGCAGACTCATCAAACGACCTCCTCAGCGGAAAGTTGTCTCTTTGTTACTACTCGCTCTTAGCCTCTGTTGAAGCCTTGGCTGAGTACTTCTTCTTTACCTTCGAAAGCTTCTTGTCCTCGAAAAGCACGTGCTTGCGAGCGACTGGGTCATACTTACGAATCTTAAGCTTGTTCTCGCCTTTGCCCTTCTTCTTATTCTTGCGGTTTGTATAGAAGAAGCCAGTGCCCTCTGATGACACCAAGAAAAAGGTCTCTTTTGCGGCCTTAGCCATAGTAAATCCTCACTGCTACAGCGTCCTCAAGCGGGTACCCCCCGCGGTACGTCAATTCCGTCAAACGGCTGCCGGGATGGAAGCACTCCCGAGCCCCTGGTTTGTAGCCTAAAACCGCTTAGGTTTCAACCCAAGCCCTGCTGCGACAGCGAGAATAGCTCTAACCTACCCACCTTTCAGCCCAACTATGAGGCTTACGGAGTTCCCGCCAAAGCCGGCGGTGTTGATTAACGCTGTGCGGAAGGGTCCGCTGCCCCCTTTTTGGGCAACCGAAGGATAGGGAAACCCCCGCCACGCAGCCCCTTCCAGCAACGCCT
>JALRCK010000057.1 GCA_023262305.1 Deltaproteobacteria bacterium | reverse complement strand
AATGGAAGAAGAGAAGCTACGGCGGCAAGCCAGGACAGTTGAAGCTCAACTTGCCAGCACTCGTTATCCTTCAGGTTGCAACCACCTCTCTAGCAACTCCCCTTGGAGAGGAGCTCGCTACAAACCTTCGCTCCCTGCACGAGGGATACAGACAGGGGAGCGCTCAAGAGGCGATTGACGCTCTGCAAAACCTCATAACCAATACGATCGGACCCACTCTAGAAAAAGTGACCGTAAATCTCTCCACCACAACTCGCGTGCTCGCGGGCTTAAGTGATTTCGCCGCTAATAATCCTTGGCCAACCTTCGAGCTTGCTGAACAGCTGGGCATGGGAATGCAAGCATCGATCGCCTCCTCCCCCGAACTGGCGACTCGCTACGACAAAGATCTTAAGGAGCTCTTCGGAACGCTCAAGAGCTCAGAGGCCTTCAAGCCTGAAGCATTCACTGCGGCTGCTCAAAAGCTCTCGCGCAAAATGACCCGAGCGAAGTAGCTCAAACACCACCCGTCGGAGATTCCCAACAAAACAGGTTCGAACTGCTCGCACCCCGTGCCGCGAGATCTTAACTCTGGTAAGCGCATGCCTTCGGAAGTATTGTCCGGACACTCTTGGGTAACCTCGAATTGGTCTACAGTCCGCACCACGGAGGCACATCTTATGGGCACTGAACCATCAAACGGCTCCTCATTCCACGCTCCCATCACCGATTCACCACCATCCTTGCCACCTGTCACACGACTCTTGGCGCCGGAGGCTTTTTCGCCGCGGATCCAGCAATGCCGGCAACAATTCCTTGACGAGGATGGAAGGTTCACGGACGAACAGATCCTGAATATCTCCGGCTCAACTGATGGGTTTGATGAGTGCAGCTTCCATGTCGTGAGCGGAGAGAGGGGATTTGAGACGGGTGTTATGCGCGTCACTGTCGTACACCCCCTCGACTCTGATATCGGGCCGAGCTTGCCATTTCAGCACTTCTACCCCAGCTACACGCAGCCGCTACAACCAGGTGACGCTGAAATATCGCGCTTTCTCGTTTCGCCAGGAGCTCGCAAGGGGCGATCCACCAGTGGCCTCATCGAAGCCGCGTTCCGGCTCTGCGTTACAGAGAATGTCAAAAGGCTCTTCATCGACGTTGTAGATGGAGATCTTGGAATCGCCCCTAAGAGCTACGAGAAGCATTTTGGCTTCACGTTCACAGGGGACAAAGGATACGACTCCAACTATAGCTGCAACACTTACCTGATGGTTCTGGAAGGCGCCGATAAGATACGCGAGGTCGCTGAACGGCTTACCGCGCGGCTATCCCGAGTGTAGGCTTACATTGAGCCAATCCGCCCTAAGCTCCGATTGGCTTGATGGAGCCCGCGCCACCGAAAAAACGTATTGAAAGCGCCCCCAGTTAGTGCACACTGCTGGGTACACGTCCCGCCATCAATCGAGAACTCATGGATTCATTTTCAGGCTACTTCAACACACACAAGGAGAGGTTCATCGAGGAATGGAAAGAGTTCCTCTCCTTTGCAAGCATCAGTGCCGATCCTGCCTATCATCATCACTGCCTAGCATGTGCAGATTGGGTTTCCGCTCACCTCAAAGGTCTTGGATTTCACTCAGAGGTATGGCCATCTGACACCAAGCCTTTAGTCTACGGCGTAATGCCCGGCGATCCCGCGCGTCCAACAGTTCTCTTCTACGGACACTACGACGTTCAGCCGGTTGATCCCCTTGAACTATGGGAATCGCCGCCGTTTGAGCCGGAACTACGAGATGGACGGATGTACGCCCGGGGGGCGCAAGACAATAAAGGGCAGGTCTTCTTCGTCCTGAAGGCGATTGAGTGCCTAAAAGCTTGTGGCGTTTCTTTGCCAACGATCAAAGTCATCATCGAGGGCGAGGAAGAGTGCGAGAGTGAAGCTCTCGCAAGCAATCTTCACTTGTGGCGAGAGGCACTCCAAGCCGACGTGCTGATGGTATGCGACACCGGGATGATTGACCATGGGATGCCCACGATCACCATGGGCCTTCGCGGAGTCGTCGCTCTTGAGGTTCGGGTATTCGGTCCAAGCATCGACCTCCACTCTGGGATATTCGGTGGTGTAGTTCTCAACCCTCTGCACGCACTCTCCACAATTGTGGCAGGCATGTTTAACGATGACGGATCGATAGCGATACCAGGTTTCTATGACGGAGTTGTGGAACCTACGCCCCTCGACATCGAACGCGCTACGAGCGCGCCCCTGATGGTCGATGAGATGCGTGCATCACTAGGGGTTCCCTTTGCAGGAGGAGAGCGCGCTCTGCACCCCTCAGTCCGCCGTGGTCTACGACCGACGATTGAAGTCAATGGAATTGGAGGCGGCTATCAGGGAGTGGGCGGAAAAACAGTTATCCCCTCATACGGCGCAGCCAAACTATCCAGCCGAACGGTTGTAGGACAGAATCCTGCACATGTTCTTGAGTGCATGAAACGTTACGTGCGCAATACCTGCCCAGTTGGCGCTCATGTTGAGTTCATCGACGAGGGGGTCGGAGGCAAGGCTTTTAAGCTCTCCGCCGATACTCCGGTGGTTCATGCAGCCGAAAGAGCTATCAGAGAGGAGTTTCATCGCGATCCCCTCTACATTTGGGAGGGCGCGACCGTTCCCATCATTCCCGAACTGGCTGCAACCTCTGGCGCTGAGCCGATCTTGGTCGGTTTTGGTCTTGCAACCGACCACATTCACTCGCCCAATGAATCGTTCTCTCTTCGTCAATTAGAGGATGGTTTTAGGTATGCTGCAGCGTTTCTTGCGACTATCTAGCGTGTTCTCGAGCAGGGAACTCTCTCTGTAACATCACATCAGACACAACTCGTAGATAGTGAAGCCTCGTTAAAAATAAACTTCACCGGGATGAGAGCAGACTTTTTGCCCCGGTTCACAAGGAGTGGCGCAACAAAAAAGCACCGAGGACCTACTGTGACCCTCGGTGCCTGCTGTTGACCTACTATGCTGCCTGAGGAAGCTGCTCCACTGCTACAGCGGCCTCTTCTTGAGAGAGCGCAGCCATGAGCACAACCAACTCCTCTCGGGAGCATCGAACGCCGTCCGAGAAGATGGAGATGGCAGCCACAGGCATAAATCTCTCGTTGAACGAAAGGACTGTTGGTCCCGGTCTCTTTCTCTCAGGGTTTGTTCTCAAGATCATCCGCCGGATCAGAGAGATTCCAGACTGGTCGCATCCGAACATCTCTGTTAACCACATCGGCTGCTTCGAGATAGCGTAGTCAAGGCTTGCGGCCAAAGAACCACTACATCCCTTGATGACCGGCTCCTCAAGAGCAGATACGGCCCGCACAGCAAGGAGCGCAAACCCCTTCACCGCCGACGTCCACTGGAATGAGCCCGCGCTTCGATATGCGCCTCCACTCTTTCCCCGAACGCTTCGCCGAACCTCGCCACTGACACCGTCACAAAAAGCGACCTCTATCAGTTGTCCTGCTTCAAAATATAACTTCAAGTCTCTCATACGGTCCTCCTCTTAACGTAACTCTCCCTCTTACAAGGGTCTTCGCTCACCCACTCACCACTCTCTTCTGGCCTCCTGCGCCGCCCCTCCGGCTGACAAGCTGCCTGCACTCCTGATTCCGTTTCATCGCTCCATTGATGAAACAAGTACTGAATAATGCTCCGCCATCGACATCGCAAATCAGTGTCAAATCCCACAAACCTTGAGGCGGAGGTTCGTGTATTTTGACAATTCTCACCCCGTACGGTGGGGAGCTCCCAAGAACCACATCGAGCGCATCTCTTCCTATTCCCCTCGCGACGCAAAAATCACCACCGATTGAGCATTTTCACGGCATCTCAAGACCTCACAGCTGGAGTCCAAGGCTTCTTCCGTGTGAAAACTCGCAGACAACGCGAATATCCTCACAGAAAAAATACCGTCCGCCATCGAATGCCCGCGACCGCTCAAAAGCAGTGCAAAGTACTGATAGGACCACGACCTTGGCTCCCAGGAGGGAGACCTTACGAAGCTCGATTCAATTAGTTGGGCTTGATAAATGTGAGTCCCTTATCAGCCCGATCTTTGTGATTTTCGGGCTTTCGTTAGGGACTCCTTGACTCTTTCGAGTATCAGGAGGCGAAACCCGTCCAACACCAGAACGCAAGAAGCTTACGCCCGTCTCGGGGGCAGTAATTAATTGCGATGTGTTTGGTCGAATGTTTCATAATGACCACATGGTGTCAGAAGAGACTGATCCATTCAAATAAAATCTAGGGAGAGGATTCAGAAATTGTGGGTTATGTAGGTCCCTCGGCTCATAGTGGAGGGATGAGTTGTGCCACCATATTCGAGGAATCACCCCATCTTTGCTGCGCCTAAATCCCCCGTAACAGGCTGAACATCCACCATAAACCTTTATATCAGCCCCAAACTAAAACCTACAGCACATATCCCAAGAAAACGACCATAACCTTCGTAATGGTCTAGCTGTAAGAGAACCACTATGAGCAGAAACGACAACTCATCATCGTCACACACTGTGGATTCACTCCTTTCCCGCATGCAGTCTCTCAAGCCCACAGGACCGCTCCGCAGTAAGGATGAAGTTGCTCTCGCAGCTGCGATGGTTTTGGTCGAGATAGCTTCATCTGATCATGTAGTCGACAAGTTTGAGCGAACCGTCATTCACAACGGTCTCAAAGGGCTCTTTAAACTCTCCGACGAGAGCGCAACCGGTTTGGTAAGCCGCGCGAAAGCTCAACTGTCAAGTATGCGCGGCAGCTCAGCCTCTGCTGAGATCCTCAGAGATTCCCTCGACGCTGCCTCAAAGCGAGCGATCGCCCAGGTAATTGATAATCTGATCCGATGTAACGGCGTCGTCGACGGCGTAGAGATCTACCTTCGCAAACGTTTCCGCGACATCTTGGGAATCTCTGATGAGATGCTCGGCCACTTTGAGTAAACGAGCCTGCCTCGATCGAGTGACGAGCGAACGTCCCGTCCGCGTTCGTGCCATGTGCTAAAGTAGCGCTGCATCGTAATCACGTCATCCTGCTATTGTTCACCCCTCTCCTGCCTCTCATCTTACTCTTCATAGGAAGATGAGGATGAGGTTGGTGATGCGGGGGGCTGATGGGACGGCAATCATGATGAAACCATGACCTCACTAAAGGAGGTATGGTACATCACCAGCAGCACCGTCCACCTCAACTCCCATCATCAACGACTTACAGTCATACGCACTTTGCGTATATTTATATTATTTTCAATCTCGTTAGCTACACACCTGAAATCCCCGATGAATTTTTTGCGGTGATTGAGCGCCATAACCTCCTCCCCTACGCTGCTTCAACCGATATGTCTATTGTACGGGTGAATTCAAGGAAGAAGAGCTCCTGCGTTTGGTAGTGTAAACAAGCGATGGCTCTTGGCTTTGCCTCATCGGTCGACTTTGGTTCGACCTCCATATTTAACCTTTCGCGTTCTCAATCCGCGTTCAGTAAATCGTTTGCTCAACTTGCGTCGGGCAAGCGGATTAACAGTGCGGCCGATGACGCAGCGGGGCTTGCCATAGCCACTGGTCTGGCTGCGAGCATCACTCAGATAAGCCAGGCATCAAGGAACGTCAGCGATGCCTCCTCAGCCCTCGCTATTGCCGATGGGGCTCTCGGACAGGTGTCGGAGATAACGGTCCGCCTCCAGGAGCTTGCAACCGCGTCGGCTAACGGCACACTTTCAGACTCTCAACGAACCGCGCTTCAGGCGGAATACTCAGCGCTCTCCTCTGAGGTTCAGAGGATTAGCGAAACTACCACCTACAACGGTCGACAACTCCTCGATGGTTCAACAACATCCGTCCAGATAGGCTCAGGAAATGAGTCCTTACAAGTCGGAGGTGTTAACCTGCAAGCACTTTCAAGCTCCCTCACATCCCAAGACATCGGCACTCAGGCTGGCGCACAAGCGGCGATGTCTGCAATCGATCAGTTCTCAAAAGACCTCAGCGCTCAACGAGGCGGGACAATTGATGCCGCAATGTCACGACTCCAGTCGGTTTCAAACAACCTCTCCTCGCGGAAAATCGCGGAACAGGATTCACTCTCCCGCATTCAAGACGCCGATATCGGCTCCACCGCACTTGATGTGACACGAAACAAGGTGCTTCAACAATACCAGGTTTCGCTCATCAATCAGTCATCCAAGATAAGCCAGTCCTTCCTCTCTATTCTTGGTTAGAGCCGTTTAAGAGCATCGCAACTTTTTACTGAAATCATCGAACTGTCCCCTATGAATCGGGGCTATTCCTTACTTGAAACCGTACTAACCATGGCGCTGGCGAGCACTCTAGCTGCTGTAGCCATTCCCAGCATCTCCTCGTGGAGAGCGCGCCACATTACGCTGAGAGAGGCAAAGCGAGTCCAGCGAGCACTTGAACGCGCCTACATCATCGCCCTCCTGAGAGAAACCACAGTGGAGGTCTCCATCACAGCAACGGGACTGGTCGCCACCTCCCAGGACGGCACCCCGATCTTCCTCCTCTCCGTACCTCCCAACACCTCCATCCAGCTCAAGAGCAAAGAGCAGCAGTCGATCCACTTTTATCCGTCCCACACCGCAACGCCTACGACGATTGTTGTAACCCAGTCTGCGCATCAGTGCTCGGTGGTACTCTCTCTTCGAGGACGAACCCGCCGGGAGTGCCAATGGTAACTCGCACTACCTCTCAGCGTGGCGCGACCCTTCTTGAGGCGCTGTGTGTCTCATCGATACTCGCTATCGGCGCAATGACCATGATCGCATTTGCGACGCGGTCTCTCCGATTACTCCACACAGTGCGTGAGAGCCGTGCACCGGCGTGCGCGCACCTGAGCTGCTCTCAGAGCTCCGCCACCTCGACCTGCGGGTGTGACAAGCAATCATTTGTGATTATCCACTAGGCTTACAATCATGCGCGGTCGAATCCTCATAGAGAGTATTATCAGTCTCGCCGTTACCTCGATTACCCTTACAGCCCTGGTGCTGCTCCTCACTAATATCTCTCACACCGCTCTGCGTATCTCACACGCTCACTCCGGGGTCATTGCGACAACGAAGGCGTATGCCGCCCTTGCTGCCGCTCTACGCGCACGAGAGAAGGGACGCTTGGCGTTCACTGTTCAGTCAGCTCACGGAGCGCATCCTCGACTCCCCAGCGGAGGCGAGCATCCCATCGCCCGTTTGAGTGGAACCACAGCACCACGCGAAGACTCAGACATCCTCTCTGTAGTAGAGATAGCCCAGCGCTGCCGCGGTACAGCAACTGATGCGGTCATTCGTGGCGAATCAATCTCAACGAAGGTGTGTGGGCTTACCTGCAAAATCCAGCCAGACGATTTCAAAAGCTTTCTCCTCTTCTCTATCGACGGAGTCCGGCAAATAGTGGGAGGAATAAGGCCGGTATCACAAACCTGTATGGAGGTACGTGGCACGACTATAGACGGAATCGTCACCACCCAACGCTCCTTCACATCAGCGCCGCTTGTGTTTGTGCCTGTTGAACGAGAGTACTCCCTGTTTATCGATGGAACCGCAACGTTCCGGATCGCCTCGCACATCGGCATGCGTATCGTTGAGAATCAACCGATCACGCAAGGCATCAGGGCGTTCGAGCTAAAAAAAAGTGTACACCCTCGCGGTGCCTCAACCTATGAGGTGACGATTCATCCCCAAGCGGGACAAGCCTTCTCATCGATAGTCGTTCCTGGACTCGCCGAGCGACATATCTGGAATGAGGTATTGCCGTGATGATCTCGAAGGATACCTCACAGGCGGGTTGGGCACTCCCCACAACGGTCTTTGCCCTCGCAGTTATGCTCTCAACTGTGTACGCCCTCACGTTGGAGTCGATCGATGCCCTTGTCATAGCTCGAGAACCACAACGCTCCGAGCAGCTCCATAACGCAATAACCACTGCAGCACGAACCGCCGGGACATCCATCGGGCGCTGCGAGCCCCTTGCTGTCTCCTTCGAGGGGAAAACACTCACCTACGAAGTATGCCGAGAGAAGGTGCGCCCTTTTCTCACGAGACCGCTTTCAGTTTCCCTGCCTTCACAGCTGATTGACTACGACATGCTCTTCTCTCAGGCATCAGAGTGCGCGTCTCCACCGACACCGACGCAGTTTAACGACATTAACTCACCCTTCGCGCCTCGAAATTGCGCGCTACCCAGCACCGTCAGCGCCCCGGTGATACTGCTTGATAACATTATCGGGGAATCGACCGAACTGAGGAGCACAGGGCAACAAATCCTCACACTCGCAACACCAGGACGCCTGATCATCTCCCACGAGCTACGCCTCTCCTCTGACCTCTTAGTAGTAGCGGGCGGAGGAGTGGAGATCGCGTCGATTCGAGCCCTTCCATCATCCTCGGTTAAAGTTACTGTTATCTCAGCGCTCGGAGTTATTCGAATAGGTGCGGTGGACGGTGACCTGTCTCTTCTCATCGCAGGAAGGGACGAGATTACCGCCCCAGAGACACTCCCGACCGTTGAGTATCCCTTGCCACCCCTTCGCCCCCCTTCGTTCTATGGTTTCAAGGAGGCAGGATAGGGTCACTCTCTTGAGCGAATGAGACCTCACTCATAATCACGTAACATACGCTTCACCTTTTGGCGCTCGTACTTGGGCGCGCGCTTGGTCGCCTCGCCGTGACGGCGATTGCGTTGGCTTCCGGCCTCTCCCCCTGATGTGGATCGAGAAACAAAGAGGGTCGGAGATCTCCACGCAGTTCGCAAGCGCGCCGAAATGCTCTCAGGAGACTCCCGCTGCTGCCATGAGTCGTGAGAGACTCTTCGCAGAAGTGCGCAGAATGCCCCCGCTCCCTTTCCCTGATGGGGAAGTAGCCGATACATCGGGGAGCTTGAAAGGGGAGAGCGAAATGCTTCAAGGAGAGAGACCTTAACCGCGGTAAACTCTGCGAATGTCTTGAGGAACCACTCCATGTTTCGCTCATTCTCCTCCTTTGAGAATGTGCACGTTGCATAGAGAAGATACCCACCGGGGGCGACTATCTTTGACGAATGCGCGAGGATCCTTCTCTGCCGACGCTCATTCATCCCTATCGTTGCAGGATGAAAAGCGCCAGGTGCAGCCACTCCTTTGAGCATCAGGGACTGCCCAGAACACGGTGCATCAACGATGACGAGCTCCGCACTCTCAGGGATCTCACCCCCGAGCCTCTCTGGGTCGAGAGAGGTTACGATCGATGGATCGATCGAGCACCGCTTGTAGTTCGAGATCAGCTGCGCGGTTCGCTTACCAATTACCTCGTTGCCGACCAGAAGCTTCGGCACGAGGTATCGCCGTGCTACGATCCCCTTTCCGCCGGGGGATGCGCACATATCAACTACAATGGAAACTGCATCCTCTATGGCAGAGAGTGCAGCGCACGCAAATGTTGAAGAGAGGTCCATGCAGTAGATCGATCCCTGGTCATGCGCCGGTAGCTTTCCAGGTCGTTCACCCTCCGCTGCAACATCGATCCACTCCGGCAACCATTCCGGTCGCTCTCCGGCGACGAGGTCACTCGACTGCGGTCGCTGATGCAGCCATACAACCGCGGTGACGCCGCTATCTTTTCCCTGCAATGCAGCGAGAAAGCGCGCCCTCTCGTGCTCATCGGTGAAGAGGTCGCGTGCTACTTTCTCGATGTTCTTTGATGCCTTTACCGGCTCCTCAGTTGAAGCGCTCACGATACGACGCTCCTATGAACTATCGCGGGCTATCGAAGCGTGAA